>ONSK01000213.1 GCA_900320455.1 uncultured Erysipelotrichaceae bacterium
TCATATGCTCTCCCCGTATCGGCATTGCCTGTCTATCATAGCATATCAGGCAAAAAAAGAATCTTGTATCTTCCTTAAGAAACAGGATTCTTTTTTATATCCATCAGTCATCAAGCTTTGCCGGATCGATGTACATGACGTTTCTGTCAAGCGGCTTGCAGGCGTACTGCAGGATCGCCGCCTTCAGTTCCATGGCCGCATCTTCCGATTGCTGCTCATATTTGCTTTCGTTGCTTCCCCAGTGAGCAACCCACTTCTCATACTGGTCACAGCCGGAAATGAATTCCTTGAACCAGGAATAGGAAGCGTAGATACCGGTATGATAGCCGGCAGCGGCTGTCTTTCTGCAGAAAGCCTGGCAGATGGAGCTGATCAGATCCCTGTTATAGAAATTACGGTTCTTTCTCAGCTTGTAGAAATCAGCGTCTTCCATATCAAACCAGACGCCGAGCTTGACGTCTCTTCCCTTCAGCAGGCTGATGGCGAACTCGGCTTCCTTTTCCGCTTCCGCCGCGTTCAGCGCATAGCTGTAGACATAGACGCCATAGGGGATCTTCAGCTTCTCGCAGAGATCCATGTTTCTCTTTGCCTTCTCGTCCTCTTTCCAGGAATAGGAAAGACGGATGATGACAAAGCCGTTCTGATATTTTGTGAGATCAATATCACCGTTGTGCACGCTGATATCAATGCCTTCAAAGGTAACCTTGCTGTTCATCAGCTTCTGGGCATGGATGACTTCACCAGTGCCTTCATCCACCTGGTAATACGTCTGATTCATCAGGTAGTTTTCATTAGGATGTGCCGGAACGCCGTACCAGGAAACACCTTCCTCACGCCAGCCAAGACTCTTCAGCGTGTTGTTCTCTTCGATTGACGTTGTGAAGTTATGCATGCCTGTATAGGTATACGGATTGTACTGCCTGTAGAGGGCAACCTGCTTTGCCTCATCGGAATACCAGCCAATACCTTCATAGTTCCATCCGGCTTTGACAAGGGCGTCCTTTTCACCGGCATTGAGGGTATAGTGATGATCACCAGCGAATGTGTTGTACAGACGGTAGACAGGTTCACCGGATACGATCGGCGCTGCCCAGCCGAACCCTTCATACTGCCATCCGTAATTTACCAGCGCGTCTCTTTCCCCTCTGTTTCCGGTATAGAAATGCTCTCCGGAATTGGGATTGTACAGACGGAACATGACGTCATAGGCAGGATCGGACGGTGCCTTGACACCGATTGCGATCTGCAGTGCATTCTTGCCGGAGGCATCGCTGACATGCAGTATTGTTTTGCCGGCCTTGAGTCCGGTGACATTTCCCTTTTCGTCCACTTTGGCAATGGAAGTATCCTCAATCGTATATTTCAGTGTCGGATCCGTCGCGTTCAGCGGTTCCACGGATACACCCAGAGCGGCTGTATTTGAAGTATCGACAAGCAGCCACTTCTGTTTCACCGATAGACCAGTGATCGCAATGACTTTCTTTTCTTCTTCAAATACTTCATTCACGGCATTCAGGTTCTCTGTTTCCATGACGGTTTCTTCAACAGGTTCTGCCGGTTCTTCTGTTTCTTCGGCAGGCTGTTCAGTTTCTTCCGCAATATTCTGTTCAAAAATCTCTTCGGCAGGCTGGTCAGCCTCTTCTGCAGTATTCTGTTCAGGAATCTCTTCAGAAGGCTGTACGGCTTCCTCTTCAGGGATGGGTGTTTCTGTTATCTCCGGAATCACTTCTTCCGGTTCAGACGGTGTCTCGGCCGGTGCTTCATCAGATGTTTCTTCAGTTTCTGTAATATTCTCTTCTTCCGGTGCCTTCTCTTCCGCATCAGCGGTGAAAGCCGCTCCTGTAAGCAGGAGTACTGTCAGAACAAGAAGAATCACTCTGCGCAGTTTTTCCATTTCTTTCTCCTCGATAGAATTAATCATATCTTAAAAAATGCGGAAGATAAAGAAAAAACCGGTTTTACCGGTTCAGAGAGTGCTGGTAGGCATCGCACACGGCGTTGACCTCACCGAACTGCACGAGATGGCCATGGTCCATCCATGCGGCTTTATTGCAGATCTCACGGATCTGGGCAGTGCTGTGGGAAACGAAGAGAACGGTGGAACCGCCGCGCATCAATTCTGTCATGCGCTTTCTGCTCTTCTGCTGGAAGTTTTCATCGCCGACGCTCAGTACCTCATCCACGATCAGGATATCGGGATCGATCATGGAGGCAATCGAGAAGGCGAGACGGGCAATCATACCGGAGGAATAGTTTCTGACCGGTGTGCTCATGAACTGTTCCAGTTCCGCGAAGGATACGATTTCATCGTATTTCGCATCGAGGAATTCTTTTGAGTAGCCAAGAACCGCTCCGTTGAGGTAGATGTTCTCACGGCCTGTCAGTTCGAAGTCAAAGCCGGCACCGAGTTCCAGCATCGGAACGACTCTGCCGCCGAGCTTCACTTCGCCTTCTGCCGGTTTCTGAATGCCGGAGACGATTTTCAGAAGCGTGGACTTGCCGGCGCCGTTTCTGCCGACAATGCCGACGACGTCACCCTTCTGCACTTCGAAGGATACATCTTTCAGCGCCCAGAACAGGTCTGTTGTCAGTTTTCTCTTCATGAAGGAAATCGCGTATTCCTTCAGACTCATGATGTTGTCGCCGGCCAGCTTGTAGCTGACGGACACATCACGGATATCGACCATTACACTCATAGATGCCTCCTAGATATGCAGGACGAATTCGTCCTCGAATTTCCTGAAGATCAGAACGCCTGCCGCCAGGATCAGCACCGGAATGAGCAGGCACAGCACGGAAAGCTGCGCGCCGGGGAATGTGCCGTACATGATGCAGTCACGGCTGAAGGTGATGATATCGCAGAGCGGATTCATATAGAAAACAAAATGATATTTCTCCGGCATGGAGCTCAGATACCAGAACAGCGGTGTTCCGTAGGAGAGCAGCGTCATGAACACGTTGTACAGGAACTGCACGTCGTGGAAGAATACCATGCCGGTGGAAATGATCAGCGATACGCCGATGTTCAGAATGAAGGCGCAGGCAGCCGCGTACGGGAACAGAAGAATGTACTTCGTTAACGGGATGCCGGAAATCAGCGTCACGGCAAACAGCAGGATGATCGCGATGCCGAAGTTGATGGCGCTGGAAAGCGTCTTGGATACCGGATAGATATATTTCGGCACATAGACTTTCTTGATCAGCGAAGCGTTGCCGACGATGGAAAGCAGGCCGTTGTTTGTGGATTCAGAATAGAAGTTGAAGAAGGTAATGCCGGTAAGCAGGTAGACGATATAGTTCGCTCCGCCGACACGGAATACCTTGGAGAAGACGAAGAACTGCACAAGCATGGTCAGAATCGGGTTGATGAATGACCACATGACACCGAGCACGCTGCGCTTGTAGCGGACTTTGAAGTCACGGCTGACCAGCTGATTCATCAGGAAGCGGTAACGGCTGAGTGCTTTGATGGAAGCGGATGCCGCAGTATCCTTGTCCTGTTTCAGCTTTCTGTCGGTATAGAGGAAATAACCGGCAAAGAAGACGATCAGCACTGCCCACATGCCCAGCAGGACCTTTCCCCAGATATCCGGGATGCGGCTGACAGAGCTCATGATCAGTGTCTCGTTGTTCTGCTTTTCCCCGTTCAGCGCAAGATCCGCGAATCCATCAGCGCCATACGCGCAGGCGAACGTCGCTGCGTTGCCGGCAGAAGCGCCTTCTGTCTCAAAGCGGACGGTGTATGTCTTTCCGTTTGCGTTTGTGATAGCAGGATCCAGGACGAACGGTGTGACGCCGTTGACCAGTTCTGATGCGTTCATGACGGACTTTGTTACCTGTGTGCCTGTTTCATCATAGACGGATGCCGTCAGTGTTCCTGTATTCTTTCTTTCATATGTGCCGATCTGCACATCAAGGCGCATCACTTCATCCGCATGGGCAGTGAATTCCTGTTCGACGACTATGCCGTCAGTCACTTCGCCGATGTCGCCGCTGGAAGCCGCGTCAGGCTTGGCGGAAGACGCGTCCCTGTGCAGGATATCATCGCCGCCGACCGCGAAAAACAGTGCGGTGTAAGCCACACAGATCACATATATCAGCCACAGTCTGCGCATGACAGACTGTCTTGTCATTTCTCCATCAGTTTCTGTTCTCATATTCACCTTTTTTCTGAACGGGCAAGATTTCTCGCGATCACATGCCGCAGGCAGTACAGCCTGGAGCGGATCCGCGTCAGCACAGGTCTTGTGCTGTATTCCCCTGCCGTAAGCGCATTATCACCGTGTCTTCTGTACAGGATCAGCTGCCGGAAGATCACATTGGCAGTATGCCGGTATTCCGCCAGGAACGCCAGCCAGTTGTCATACGGGCAAAGCTCCGCGTCCGAAGGAAACGGCAGCGCGAGTTCCAGGAAATCCCTGGTAAATGCCATGCATGCGCCGCTGTAGCGCATGCGCACAAAGTCCCTCAAAAATCCGGGACGGATATTCATCTTCGCAAAGTGTGAAGGACATGTCACATGCAGGGATGCATCTGTGACTGCCGCATCATGGATCACAAGTTCATACCCGCGCAATGCATCTGTCATAACGCGCACCTTGTTGTTCATCCACACATCATCCTGATCGCTGATGAAGATGATGTCTCCCTCGCTGTGCAGCAGGGCGTTTTCGAAGTTGCGGGTATAGCCGTGCAGTCCGGTATTCTGAAAGATATGGATGCGGGGATCATTCATCTCTCTGATGATCTCCAGTGTTCTGTCGGAGGAGCCGTCATCAGAGACGATCACTTCATCGTTTTCCGCAAGCTGGGGAAGAATGGATTCCAGCTGTTCACGGACGTATTTCTCACCGTTGTAAACAGCCATGCATACGGAAATCATTCTTCTTCCTCACCGAGCACATCAAGCACCCATCTTCTGAGCGAGTACTTCTCATAGAATTCCGCAGAAGGCTTTTTGTTCGGCTTGTTCATGAATTCTTCCGGAATCTCGACGTTGTTTCTGTCAATGATCCAGATCATGTCCGGATCATAGAAGTCGTAGTTCACCGTATCCTCGTTTGTGGTGATGAGCTTTTTGCCCATGGCCACGGTGATCAGCGTTCTCGTTGTCAGACCGCTCTGGTCAGGATGTTCGATATCCACGATGACTCTGGACTTTGCCATTTCCTTGACGGAATCATCAAAGGTCAGCTTCTCGTAGATGAAATCCTCGGGAGTGGTATTGAGGAATTCCTTTCTCGTCATGCGGTACAGCCAGTATACCTGTCTTGACTGCAGATATGGATACAGATCATAACTGTACCCCCTCTGCTGTGAGATAGCTTCAATCTGACGGATAACATTGAGTCTGTCA
>ONSK01000131.1 GCA_900320455.1 uncultured Erysipelotrichaceae bacterium
AGCATGCCGGGAATCTCGTTCAGTGTGTTGGCACGCTGCTGAACGATTGCCGCGATCTTCTTTCTGTCAAAGTCTCCCTTGACTGCCTGATCGATATACGGTGTGATCAGCGCTGTATAGGAATCGATATCCATGCCGCGCAGCCACATGCCGTTGAGCCACTTCAGCTTCTCAGGATCGAAGATAGCGCCGACCTTGCCGATGTGCTTCACATTGAATGCCTGCACAAGCTCATCGAGAGTGAAGATCTCACGGTCTTCTTCCGGAGACCAGCCGAGAAGGGCGATATAGTTCAGAACCGCTTCCGGCAGATATCCTTTTTCCATCAGATCCTGGAAGGAGGCATCGCCGTTTCTCTTGGAAAGCTTGCTGTGCTCATCCTTCATGACAGGCGGGCAGTGGATATAGCGGGGAATATCCCATCCGAATGCGTTATAGATCAGATTATACTTCGGTGTGGAGGAAAGGTATTCCATTCCTCTGACAACATCGGTGATGCCCATCATATGGTCATCGATGACATTCGCGAAGTTATAGGTAGGGAAGCCGTCGCTCTTGATCAGAACCTGCTCATCAAGCGTGCTGTTTTCAACTGTGATCGTTCCGAATACCTCATCATCGAAGGATGTTGTTCCTTCGGCAGGGATGGTCTGACGGATGACGAACTGGGAGCCGGCGTCAAGACGCTTCTGAATCTCTTCTTCGCTGAGGTATTTGCAGGGATCATCATACTTGAAGCTGTCACCGGCTTCGGCTCTTTCTGCCTGCAGCTTTTCTTCATCACAGAAGCAGTAGTGAGCGCCGCCTCTTTTGATCAGCTTGACGGCATGATCCATATAAATGCCTTCTCTGACACGTTCAGACTGGACGTACGGTCCGAAATCACCGCCGTTGTCCGGTCCTTCATCATGCTGAAGACCGCATGCCTTCAGTGTGTCATAGATAATGTCTGTTGCGCCTTCCACAAGGCGTCCCTGATCGGTATCTTCAATACGGAGAATAAATACTCCTTCAGGATCTTTTTTCGCGACCAGATAGGCGTACAGGGCTGTACGCAGATTGCCGATATGCATATATCCGGTCGGACTTGGTGCAAATCTTGTTCGTATTGCCATTTTGCTACTCCTTTTTTCACCTTGTCAATTCTACTCTAATCGACAGTGTTTGTGAATGAAAAACACAGATTTCTCTGTGTTCATCAGTCAGTATAGTTATCGAAATAACCCTGGATATATACAAACGGTGTTCCCTTGTCGCCGCTTCCGCTTGTCAGGTCGCAGAGCGAACCGATCAGGTCAGTCAGGCGTCTCGGTGTTGTGCCTTCGGAATCCATCTTGCCGACCAGCTGTGCGTCTTTTTCGGCAATGGAATTACGGATGGCATTCTTCAGAGCTTCACCTGTCAGATCCTTGAACTGGTTGTCCGCGAGATACTTCAGCTTGAGCTCGTTCGGTGTGCCGTTGAGACCGTCTGTATAGCCCGGAGAAACAACCGGATCAGCGAGTTCCCAGATCTTTCCGACGGGATCCTTGAATGCGCCGTCGCCATAGACCATAACTTCGATATGCTTTCCTGTCTTATCCAGGATGATGTTCTGGACGTCTCTGACGAATTCGTCGCAGTTGACAGGGAAGAGCTTGACAGTTGTCTCTGTGGACTTGTTGGATCCGAGCAGACCGTACTGCGGGTTGCAGCCGGAGCCGCCGATGGAAGCTGTCATGATGTCATCCATGCCGCATACTTTCTTCGCGCCGTGCTTGAGCAGCACTTTCTTTGTATGCTTTCTTGTGTGAATGTCACAGGCAAGAACACAGTCAGTGTAATCAAGGATCTTAACCGGATCATTGGCGAAGATGATTTCTGCTTCGCAGCCTTCTTCTTCGATCAGATCATGGTAGTATGCGACATAATCCATTCCGGTAAACGGATGTCTGGATTTTCCGAAGATCGATTCAAACTGTTCTCTTGTCAGTACATCGCTGTAGGGATTCACGCCTGCGTCATCCAGAAGATCCTCATCAAACAGATGGTTTCCGACTTCGTCAGAAGGATAGCTGAGCATCAGAGTGATTTTCTTGGCGCCTCTTGCAAATCCGCGCAGGCAGATCGCGAAGCGGTTTCTGCTCATGATCGGGAAGATAATGCCGATATGCTCACCGCCGAGCTTTGCTCTTACATCAGAGGCGATGTCATCAATAGTGCAGTAATTTCCCTGGGATCGGGCTACGATTGATTCTGTAATAGCCAGGACATCTCTGTCTCTGATCTCATATTCGCCCGCCTCAGCTCCTTTTAAAAGTGTCTCTGTTACGATGGTCCTCAGGTCATCTCCGGTCTTGATGATCGGAGCACGGAGACCGCGTGATACTGTTCCGCTGATACGTTCCATAGATTCATTCTCCATTTCCGAAAACATTATAATGTAGAACAGGTCATTATACAAAAAGAAATACGGGAAAAAAGAAAGACACCTCATCGGTGTCTGTTCAGGCTGGGATAGAGAGATTCGAACTCCCGAGATGACTGGTTCAGAGCCAGTTGCCTTACCGCTTGGCTATATCCCAATAACTTG
>ONSK01000327.1 GCA_900320455.1 uncultured Erysipelotrichaceae bacterium
ATGCCTGATAAGCAGCATACATATGAACGGCAGGGACTGCCGGGATAGCCTGCTCAATATGAGGAACCATTGGGTATACTCAGTTCGCAGGAAGCCCCCGCTTCAAGGCATCAGCCTAAGCGGCGGGCAGTTCACTCCATGGTTCTATTGACAACAGGATCCTAAAGCGTTGCTGAGGGCATCAATGATGCCTTCACACATACCGCAAGTGTATTCCGGCACACCTGTTGTCAATAGACTTTCACGGCATAATGCACAGTCTGTCTGATCCGGTAGTCTTTATAACAGTCTTTTATCAATGATAGGCTGATCTGTCCATTCCAGTGATTCTGCCCACATTCTGGAGCTCGTGCTGTCTTCATACGGGCCATTATCACTGTAACTGACAGTTCCATCCATAAACGCATGATACTCTTCTTCAGGATGGATTGCTCTCAGGAACTGTATATATCCATAGATGCCGCCGGCATCTTCCACAAGATATCCTCCTTCATGAGATACACATACAGGCCTGTGTGTACTGATACAGGAATCTTCAGCATCACATATGACTTTTTCTCTTGCATTTACCTCTTCATGTGATTTGAGCTGTGTGATTTCAAACTGCCAGCCGTCACCAAAATCATATGAATACAGCAGTTTATCTATACCGCTGTCTTTATGAAAGATTTCTGATACCGTAAGACATTCCCTCAATTCAAGACATGAGCGTTCAAAGAGACGGTTCCAGATCACAAATGGGCAGTCTTCCATCTTCATGATGTTCTTCATATTTCCGTCATAATCGTTCAGATCTTCTACAGGTATTCCGTATGGAAAACTCCATCGTTCTCTCTTATGTTCTCCTATAGCTATATACGGATAATCCTTCAGGTATTCTTCCATATCATTCTGACACTCTTCATATGATTCACCAGGTGTCTTCCTGACATACGGTCCGGTATATTTAGATCTCTGCCACTTTCTGAAGCTTCCTTTTTCATAATCATCTGCCCAGAAGTAATCATCCTCTTTCATGCAGGGACTTCTGTACAATACACCGCACAGTTTCAGCCACTCTCTGACAGAAGAGAACATTTTCTCATTCGTTTCCTGCGGAAGTGTGAAGGAATGCAGATGCTCATTCAGAAAGCCGAATGCTCTCAGGATGCAGTAATGCAGCGCATACAGCGGCATATCATCAGGCACAACAATCTCCCTGGATAATGTATTGCCATTGTAAACCTGCCCGTATTCATACAGAACTCTTTCAATTTCACCGTCAGTGTCATCTTCATTCGCCAGATCAATCTTCAGTATCATCGTCTGAAAAGCATTACTATCTTCCATTCTGATCACCTCTCTTTTTTCTCCAGTCATTATGTTTCTTGTGGCGTTCTGTATTCTCTGTCTGTATTGCTTTGATCTGTCAGCATCCTGTGTTTTCAATTCGTCGCTGTAACTGCCGCGCTGATATGGCATGTATGCTTCCACAGCTTTGACTGTCAGCTTCAGCGCATCCGCGATCTCTTCGGTTTTCATACCCCTTTCCATCAAAATACGAACTTCTTCACTTCTTTCAGAACTCCACAGTCCTTCTGTGATCAGGATCCTTCTTGCCTTTACAGAAGAAACATGACACAGTTCTGCTGTCTCTTTCACGGAATACCCTGACTGGTATGTATCTATTACTCTCTGATATACTTCATCTTTCATAACTTTAGTATTATTCATCACATTTAATGTGTCAACCTAATCTTTACAGCAAGAAATTATAGAATGAATTGCCCAGTGAGCCCCAATTTTCGAGATTTTCCAACGCTGTCAGGACACTGTTTGGATCAGATGCAGATGTTTTATTCTGCATCCTTTTTTAACCTTCAAGTGCATTGACGATTTTTCTTAACCGGCTGTTACCACTCCGCATACTCAGAATGAGTAACAAGCTTCACGTTCCAGAGAAGATAGTCCACCAGCGATGGTTTATGATCACCGAACTCTTTTCTTGCATATGCGGCATCAACGCGAAAAGCCGGATCCATTTTTACAAACTTCTCATCATCAAAAGTATTATCGATGTCTTCGAGGATTTTAGACTCTATAGATTTCCAGGGAATACCATGTTCTCTTTCCATGGCCTGCTTTGTCTGTTCCAGAAATTCCACTTTATCTGCAGCTGTCATCTCTGATATCTTTTTGCGCATATGTCATTCCTCTTATGGTTATTATCCCAGATCGAGCGCCGATTTCTCATCCGGATTCAGATTCTTCTTATCATCCGTTTTCAATACTCACCAGCTTTTGAACAGATCTTCTGCATCTGGATCATTAAATCTTGCACAATCTTCCTGCCAGTCTTCAATCTGATATTTGATTGTATCTGTTAATTCATCATACTGTTCCTGAGTAATCTTGTTATGCTGGAGCATACATTTATAAAACTTCTTCAGACTTGCGGCAGTTGATCTGATTGAAGCAGGCGTGGACCACATACATTTGCGTATGAAGAAGTATCCCATAAAATCAGAAAGATGATATCCGGAAGTACCTTCTTCCATAGGTATTACACCCGCTCTGTCCAGATAAACATTCAAATAGAATTCGGCATTATTCAAATGCTTTCGTATTGTTTTCTCAGCAAGACCTGCTTCATGAAGATCATCAGAGAAAACCTGGAGAAATATTTCATTTCTCTCTTCATTTGCATCTGATTTCTTTAAATATTCTTCAATCTTGTCCATCTGTGCACCTCCTGCGGCAATACAAGATCTTTTATGTATTGCTGTGTTTTGCTCAGTCTTCTCTAGAATTCAGCTTGTATTCTGCAATAATCCTGTCCGTTACCTTTGACGGAGAATCATTATTCATAAATAACCGATTTTGTATCCCCAAAGATCTATATACCTCTCCATACCACTCCTGGTCTCTCCGAATTTCTCTAAGATAGTATTCCTTATGTTCATTTTTATAATCATCATCGGTGTAAAGAACATCATTCTCGTCGCGGAATACAAGTCTTGAAAAGATGTTTTCCTCTGTGTCATACAATTCTATCAGGAGGTTATCTTCACTATGGATTTGCTCGCGGATAGAATCCGGATACGAAATCGGCGTAATTGCAAAAACAATATTCTCATTAAGTTGAAGAATATGATTAATAATACTCCCGCGAATCTGATCCCTTTCTTTGAGATTTCCGGAATTTATAAACTGTTCCAGCGTTATCCCAAGATGTCTTTTTACTTCATCATCAAGGTCATAGTAGTGGAATCCAATCCTCTCAGCCAGCATTTCCCCTACCGTTGACTTTCCAACATTTGAAACTCCAAATAAAAGTATCTTCATTCACGATTCCTCCTGATATCTTTTTTACAGTCTGACTGCAATTACTGTATTACTGCATGGTGCGTTTATGAGTAAATACTCCTGGGAAAATATTAATCGTTGCAATACCACCTGCCAATGTTATTATTTACTTTCCTGAATCATCATCGATTTCTTTGATCGATGCGATGATTTCTTCCGCTGCTGTTCTGTTTTCGTCTCTTGTCGCAAAGCTTTCCGCAGGAACATTGCCAAAAACATCAAAGCTGCAGTTCCAGATACAATTTCTGTCGATGATGATGAAATGTTTGTTATGCACAGCAGATCTGATCTGTACTCCTGCCCCATCCAGATAGTCAGCAGCATCTTTGTCATGTGTTTTTCCAGCGGATAATATAGCATACACTTTCACACCTTTGACAGTTATTTCTCTCAGTATAGAGGAATACTTCTTTACTATTGATTTTACTAATGAAGCAGAGAAAATAATGATATCTTTTTTTGCTTTACTAAGAAAACCGTCCAGAAAGCCCGTGCCTTCAGGCATGGGATGAATGGCGCAATATAGAAAGTATTATTCTTTTGTATATTGGTTCTGAATATATTGTCTGACAGTTTCTTTGCTCATATTGCC
>ONSK01000058.1 GCA_900320455.1 uncultured Erysipelotrichaceae bacterium
AGCGGGATGCCGGCCTTTTCGGCATGGTCCTGGATCAGATACATGATGCCGTGCAGACATCTGTGCACCGCGCCGCCGTGGTCATTCTCCGCGCAGAAGTCATCTCTGCCGGTGAATTCCTGATAGCGGGCAATATGGACAGCGTGGCGGATCAGCTCATCCACGCCTTCATTGTTGGCGGCACTGATCGGAATCACGGGAATGCCGAGCATATCCTCCATGCGGTTGATATCCACGGATCCGCCGTTTCCTCTCAGCTCATCCATCATATTCAGCGCCAGCACCATCGGCACATGCAGTTCCATCAGCTGCAGTGTCAGGTACAGGTTTCTTTCAAGATTGGTCGCATCCGCAATATCAATGATGCCTTCCGGCTTCTCACGGATAATGTATTCGCGCGATACGATTTCCTCATCCGTATACGGAGAAAGAGAATAGATACCCGGCAGGTCGGTCACAGATGTATCCGGATAGCCGCGGATCACGCCCGTCTTTCCCTCCACTGTCACACCCGGAAAGTTTCCGACGTGCTGGGAGGAACCGGTCAGCTGGTTGAACAGCGTCGTCTTGCCGGAGTTCTGGTTTCCTGCCAGTGCAAAGCGCAGCGTTGTGCCTTCCGGCACAGGATGTTCATTCTCTGAGGAATGGTACTTTCCTTCTTCACCGAGACCGGGATGGGCAAGATGACCATACCCTTCCGGTATTGCGGAAGCTGCCGTTTCCTCTTCGGCAGGTACGACCTCAATCTGATCCGCGTCTGCCAGACGCAGTGTCAGCTCATAGCCATGGATCCGGATCTCCATCGGATCTCCCATCGGGGCAAGCTTTACAAGCGATGCCCGGGCGCCGGGGATGACGCCCATATCAAGAAAGTGATTTCGCAGTCCGCCTTCTCCTCCGACAGATGCAATCACACATGTTTCCCCTGTTTTCAATTCACTCAGTTTCATTCAGATCACCGCTGACAATTCTAACAGACTTTATTTGTGTGAACAATTCTCATTTTCCTCTGTCTGTTCAATAAAGACGCGGATTGCTATAATAACAAGGATATCAATTAGATGGAGTACGCCTATGATCTTCAGCAGTCTTACCTTCCTGTTCGCGTATCTGCCGGCTGTCCTGCTGGTTTATTTTGCTGTACCGCTGCGCTACAGGAATTTTATTTTGCTGCTTGTCAGCCTTTTCTTTTACGGATGGGGAGAACCTCTGTATGTTCTCGTCATGATCTTTTCGATTCTGTTCAACTGGTATTTCGGACGGATGGTCGGTGAATACAGAGACAAGAACAAAGTGATTGCGAAGAAGTTCCTGATCATCTGCATCGTGCTGAATCTTCTGCTGCTGGGATTCTTCAAATACTTTGACTTCTTTGCAGAGAATCTCAACGCGCTCGGCGTTTCCTTCATCAAGCCGCTGAAGCTCGGACTGCCGATCGGCATCAGCTTCTACACATTCCAGGCAATGTCCTATCCGATTGATATCTACCGTCATGACACGGATCCGCAGAAATCCGTCATCTATTTCGGTTCCTATGTAACAATGTTCCCGCAGCTGATCGCCGGACCGATCGTACGCTACCGCGACATCGCCCTGCAGCTGCAGAAGAGAATCTGTTCCATCCCGCGCTTCTCGCAGGGAATCCAGCGCTTCATGGTTGGTCTTTGCAAGAAAGTGCTTCTGGCAAACAGCGCCGGCGCGGTATGGGAGAGCATCTCTTCCCTGTCCGACGCGCGTTCCACTGTGCTCACGGCATGGATCGGCATCATCTGCTATGCCTTCCAGATCTACTTTGATTTCTCCGGCTATTCCGATATGGCCATCGGACTTGGAAAAATGCTCGGGTTCGATTTCCTGGAGAACTTTGATTACCCGTATATTTCAAAGTCCATCACGGAATTCTGGCGCAGATGGCACATGTCCCTGTCATACTGGTTCCGCGATTATGTGTACATTCCTCTCGGCGGCAACCGCAAGGGATTCGCAAGACAGATTATCAACATCATGATTGTCTGGCTGCTGACAGGATTCTGGCATGGCGCCTCCTGGAACTTTGTGATGTGGGGTGTCCTCTACGGCATCATCCTGATCATTGAAAAGCTGTTCCTTCTGAAGATCCTGAAGAAAGCGCCTGACTGGGTATGCCACGTCTATACGATGGTCATTGTTCTGATTGCCTGGGTGCTGTTCGCATTTACTGATATTACAAAAGCGCTGCATTATCTCTCGATGATGTTCGGCAACGCGTCAGGCATCGCCAACAGTCTGACGCTGTTCTACCTGCGCAACAACCTGGTGATGCTGATGGTATGCGCCTTTGCCTGCACGCCGCTCTATAAGACAAAGTGGCATCTGACAGAACAGAAATGGTTCCCGTATGCGGCACCTGCGCTGGTACTTGCCGGTCTTGTGCTCTGCACGGCATTCATCGTGAACGCGTCATACAATCCGTTCCTGTATTTCAGATTCTGAGGAGGCAGAGATATGAAAAAGCTGAACATTAAAAATATTCTGCATCTTGTCACCTGTCTGATCTTCCTCGGATTTATCGGTATCTTCACACTGACGAATCTGTTTGCGGAAAAGAAGAGCTTTTCCGAGAATGAGAACAGAGTGCTGACAGAATTCCCGAGCGCATCTTTCTCCAATATCTTCTTCGGCAACTTTGATACCGAATTTGAATCCTGGTTCTCCGATCATTTCATCGGCAGAGACGGCTGGATCCGTACCAAGGCTTCCTTCCTGAAGACAATGGGTGCAATTGAAAACAACACCGTCTACTTTGCAAGAGACCACCGTCTGATCCAGCAGTTCATCGACTTTGATGAAAAGCTGGTGGAAAGCAACATCTCCTACATCAATGAATTCGCTCAGGAAAACGGTCTCAAGCTGAACATCATGCTTGTGCCGGGTGCTTCCCAGGGTGAAAAGAAATACCTTCCGCTGATGGCCGGCGGCGTTGATGAAGCAAAGCTCATCAGTAAAATCGGCGAGTCATTCAAAGACCAGAATTATATTGATGTCTGCGGCAAGCTCGGAACCGGAGAAAACAGTTATTTCCGCACTGACCATCACTGGAACCACCTCGGTGCCTTTGACGGATATACAGCGATCTGCCAGTCCGTTCTGAACAAGGAACCTGCCGACTTCTTCTACACAAAAGTCGCGGATGATTTCCGCGGTACCATGTATTCCAAGTCCGGCGCCTTCTGGACCAAAGGCGATGAGATTTACCGCATGGATCCGGAAAAGCCATTCACGGTGCATGTCACATATGAGGACGGAACGGAATCCCTTTCCCTCTTTGTGGATTCCCGCCTGCAGGAAAAGGACAAATATACATATTATCTGGACGGCAATCACGCCCACGTCTCCATCAAAACGGATATTCCCGGCAATAAAAAAGCCGTCATCATCAAAGACAGCTTCTCACACATTCTGATTCCCTATCTCTGTGCTGAATACAGCGAACTGGAAATCTATGACCTGCGCTACTACCGCGAACAGATTTCAGCTTCCATCACAGACAAGGAAAATACAGACATTTACGTCATCTACGGACTTGAAACATTCTGCACGGATAACTCCCTTGCAGTTCTATGGTAACAGCATGAAAATACTATGCAAAAAAATGGGCATCAACGGAGAAGGCATCGGCTACATTGAGAAAACCCCTGTCTTCTGCGAAGGCGTGCTGCCCGGCGAAACTGCCGAAGTGCGCGTCATTGAATCAAAGAAAACATACATGAGAGCGGAAGCGGAAAAGATCCTGCGCCGTTCCCCGGCAAGAATCAGATCGGTATGCCGCTATCAGAAAAGCTGCGGCGGATGCGCTCTGATGACAATGAAATATGAGGAACAGCTGAAATGGAAAAAGGAGATCCTGGCGGAAGCACTCCTGAAATACGGCAATGTCAAACGCCATTTCATCCGTGAATTCAAGGCAGCTGAATGCACCACCGGCTACAGAAACCAGTGCCGCCTTCCTGTTTCCTTCTTTGACGGTGAGCTTGTCACCGGCATGTATCAGACTAATTCCAATCACTTCATGACCATCCGTGACTGCCCTGCCCATGATCCTGCTCTGGAATCCTTTCGCAAGAAGATCCTGAAGGTGCTGAACAGGCATCAGATGAAGGCATATGACAACAGAAGCCGCAGAGGCATCCGCGGTCTGATGATCCGTGTGCTGGATGAAACGGCGCATGTCACGCTGATCACCGGAAAAGAAAGCATTCCGCAGGAAGTCATCGATGATCTGATGAACATCGATGGACTGAAAGGTGTGCATCAGTCCGTCAACACGGAAAAGAATACCGTCGGTCTTCTCGGTAAAGCAGTGAAAACAATTGCCGGCGAAGACAAGATCACGGTTTCCATTCATGACATTGACCTGCGTCTGTCACCGGATTCCTTCTTCCAGCTGAACAGGGCACAGGCGGAAAAGCTGTATGAGACAGCTGTTTCCAAGATCGATTCCTGCGATACGCTCGTTGAGGCATACTGCGGTGTCGGCGCAATGAGCCTGATGGCCGCTTCCAAAGCAAAGCAGGTCATCGGCATTGAGAATGTCGCCAATGCCGTAAAGAACGCAGAAGAGAACGCATCTTTGAACAATATCTCGAATGCTTCCTTCTTGTGCGCGGATGCCGCGGAAGGTCTTTACAAAGCTGCCAGCAGATATGAAATCGGCTGTCTGCTCGCCGATCCGCCGAGAGCCGGCATGGATGAGGCAATGATCGAAGCCATCATGAAGGTGCTTCCGAAGAAAATCATCTATATTTCCTGCAACCCTGCCACCCTTGCGAAAAACCTGAAGGAACTCAAGCACCACTACCACGTGGAAAGCATCATTCCCTTCGACATGTTCCCGAACACGCCTCAGATTGAAAGCATCACCGTTCTGGAAAGAGACAACTACTGAAAACAAAGTGCTCTGACGGGCACTTTTCCTTTTTCTGAATATATTCATTATATGTATAGAAGGGTATGCATTATTGATATTTTGAATATGTAATGCTGTCTGCTATATTGAACTCGCAAGGATGGTCTGAATATGAAAAAACTGATACTGAAACTCGCAATCCTTTCATGCTGCTTTGTGACAGCCTCTCTGAATGCCATTGCCGGAAATATTCCTGCCATGGCTGCCGATATGTCTGAGATTCCGCTTTCACTGATCGAACTTGTCACGACGATTCCCTCTCTGTTTTCCATGCTGGCAGTTCTGTTTTCCTCTAAGATTGCTTCTGCGATCGGCTATAAGAGAATCGTGCTTCTCGGCTCGCTCATCGCCGGCATCTTCGGCACATTGCCTGTCATTCTGAATAACATCTGGCTGATTCTGCTGGCAAGAGGCGTTTTCGGATTCGGCTGCGGTCTGATCACTTCAGCGATGCTGATTCTGATCATCTTCTTCTTCGAAGGCAGCGAGCGCTCTTCCATGATCGGCCTGCAGGGAAGCGCTGGAGGTCTCGCATCCCTGGTGACTGCGTTTATCGCCGGACGTCTTCTCGCAATCAGCTGGCATGCGTCCTTTCTTGTCTACCTGTTCGGCTTTCCTGTTTTCCTTGCTGTCCTGTTCTTCATTCCTCATGTCGGATCGATCCGCACAAGCGCAGCTTCAGAAAGTGAATCTCACAGCGCCGCAGACTGGTTCAGACTGCTTTCACTCGGCTTTCTGACATTTGTATCGGTTACTCTGGCAACGGTATTTATCGTCAAATGTCCGACACTTGCGGCTGACAAGAACATCGGCAGCTCTTCAATGGGATCTCTTCTTGTCATGTGCATATCCGCCGGTTCTCTTCTTGCCGGATCCCTTTACGGCAATATGAAAAGCATCCTGAAGCGGCTCAGTCTGCCGGTATTCTATCTGATCTGCACTGCCGGTTTTGTCCTCGCATATTTTTCCGGAAGTGCCTTTCTGATGATGGTTTCCGCGTTCCTGCTCGGCTTCGGCTATCTGGTTTTTGTTCCCTTCCTGCAGGAGCGTGCTTCCACAAGATACGCTTCCTTCGGTGCAGTCAGCACAACAGTGATTCTGGTTTTCCAGGGTCTCGGTGCCTTTATCGCTCCGTATGCCGGTACGCTTCTCAGCCTGTTCACACAGTCTCTCAATGTGCAGTTTATGATCTGCGGCATTCTGTATGTCGTTCTTGCGGCTGTCGGATTCATCATCGGCGAATGAAAAAGACGGCTATTCAGCCATCTTCCTGATTTCATCGATCATCAGTAAAACGTATCCTGGCACAATCTGATACTTCCTGCAGGCAGATTTCTTTCAGTCTTCATCCGGTGTTTCTTCTGCCAGTTTTCTCAGTTCCGCTGCTTTTGCGGGATTCTTTTCAACTCCTCTTCCTTCTTCATAAAGAGCCGCCATTTTCTCTATGGCAGGAGCGTATTTCTGGTTCAGTCCGCGCAGATAATACTCTGCCGCCTTTTTTTCATCTTTCGAAACATAAGTTCCGTTTTCAAAGAATTCTCCCATCTTCAGGGAAGCGATGCCGTTTCCTTTGGATGAAGCCTTTTCCATCCATGCAAGTCCTGCCTCTGTATCCTGCACTGTTCCCGTTCCTTCAAGCAGGCATACCGCCGCATTTCCCATACCGGAAAGGGATCCGGCTTCTGCCGCCTTGAGGAAACATGCAAAGGCACGTTCCGGATCCTTCATTCCCTCTTCACTCAGCAGAATTGTTCCTGCCCTGCTTGCGGCTTCAGGATCTCCCGCGTCACTCGCCTTCATAAACCAGGCAAGCGCTTTTTCAGGATCACGCGGCGTGCCGTCGCCGAAGTAATGCATACATGCGATATTGTACATAGCCAGCCAGTTTCCTTCCTCACTCGCCGCAAGATAGTATTTCATGGCATTTCCGTAATCTTTCTGTATCAGATATTCGGTCGCCTTTTCGTTCAGTTCCTGTCCCTTCATTTTTCCTCCTTCATGCATATGACCGCATATGCCCTGCCGTCCTTGCATCTGACCGGCACTGCCTGTACATTCTTCAGTGTTTCCAGATATGCAATCAGTTCATTTTCAAAATTGTCCGGTTCATCACCTGTATAGACAAATTCCGCTTTATATTCTCTTTCGGATGTCTGTTCTGCGTATTCCAGCAGTTTTCTTACGTCCGCTGTATCTTCCGCCTTCCGGCTGATGCCGTCTTCTGACATGGCACCGTATACGTCATACGGTTCTGTCTCCAGAAGAGAAGCGATATCCGCATGTTTCTGCGCTGTGTATCCCCATTCATCTCCATATGCGGTATCCCGGTCCGCAAGCAGGATGGAATAATCCGGCAGGATCCTTCCCAGTGTCTTTTCGGCATTCTTCTGTCCGTAAGTCGCACATGAGATATACCATTTTTCATCCAGCTGAACCATGTTCCAGGCATGATCCCCGGCTTCACTGACACCGGTTGTGCGGTAACAGGGAATGCCAAGCATGTTGAGCAGTATCGCATATGCCTTGGCTTTGCCGTCGCACACAGCACAGCGGTTCAGAAACACGCCTTCTGCGTAATATGCCTGCTCTTTGACCAGATAGGTATCTGAGGAATATGCTGTCTGGCTGTCATAGACAACTTCCGTTGTCAGCCAGTCGTACACCGCCTTGATCTTTTCAAAATCACTCATATCATTTCGGATGATCTGATGCAGAATGCTCTGCGCCTCTGCATACAGTTTTTCTGCCGTGCTGCCCTTTTCCGGCACGGGAGTATATCCGTTCATCAGAAGATAATACAGCTGCTCGCCGTTTTCACAGCGCACTGCCCGCTTTTCCGGATCTTCCCGGTAAATGTAATCACCGTCTTTCCGGTAATCAAAGGAAGGAACCACAGGCGTATCCGTGATCTCTTCCGGCGGAGCGGAAGCGATATCCCTGGACATTGAATAGCTGATTCCGACGATCCTGTAATCGGAATAATATGTATCATCGATATGGGCTGCGTATACATCCGCAAGATCAGCTGAAGTATATGCTTTCTGAAAAGCGGTATACGGATTGAAGAGCTCTTCCGCATAGGCTTTATCCACATCAAACCACACGGTGTCACTGATTCTGTAAAATGCCATCCAGTCGAGGATCGTTCGGAAATCCTCCGCCGAATCGATCACTCTCTCAGGTCTTCGCAGGTCTTCTTCAGGCAGCTGATCCGCGAAGTATTTTCCTTCGATGATCTGTTCATAGCCGTCAGGATGCTCTGAAAAAGCGCATCCTGAAAGCATAAGAAGCGTCATCATCCATACTGTCAGTTTCTTCATCAGCTGTTTCCTCCGATCACATATACCTGAAGCCGCTCTCCCTGAAACGTGCCGCCGGAATAGAACATGACATCGATGCCTTCTTTCTTCAGCTGTTCATACGCTTCTCTCAGAACGGAAGCTTTTCCGCACAGTTCCGCTTCCACTGCCTTTCCGCATTTCTTCTGCAGTCTTGCAGCCTCCTTGAGAATCGTCACTGCCTCATCCGCATTTTCCGGATGTAATGTATACACTGTTTCGCCGATGATGATCTGTTCTTTGCGCCAGGGATCATACGGTG
>ONSK01000135.1 GCA_900320455.1 uncultured Erysipelotrichaceae bacterium
CTCTGCACAAAAAAATCCTGCCAGGCAGGATTTACTTTGTGACGTAATAGCGGCGCATCAGCCACTGTGACAGACCGTCAAGTCCCGGATAGATGAGACGCTCATTGATATTCATCTGATCCAGCATGTCTCTGACACGCCAGATGATATCTTTATCAATAATGTACTTCACGGTATTCTCTGTGTTCTGATCAAGCCACTGCTCGATGGTGCCGGAGCCGTCTGCTTTCTCAATGCCTTCCGGAATAATCGCAAAGCTGGCGTACTGGTTGATGATGCGCTGGTCGATGGAGGGAGGCTCCATCAGCACCATCGCGTGATCTTTCATATCCAGATCATATTCACGCAGAGAACCGGTGACTCTTTCCAGCATTTCCACTGTGTACATGTGGGCATTGCTGTTGCGCAGCTCGCGTCTGTATTTGTCAGGAAGACGTTCGTTCAGCTCTTCTCCGTCAATTTTCCAGAGCAGAGCGTCACGGCTGCCGAGCTTTACAGGTTCAGCGCTGGTGGCGAAATGCATGGCAATCAGCGGAGAGTATGTCCAGTCCAGCATGCGTGTCGGCAGACCGTGGTGCTGACCGATGATGAGCTGTCGCCAGACGGAATCTTTCAATGCCGGATCTTCAAATGACGCGTATTTCGTAAAGCTTCTCAGGATGGTTCCTTCCAGTTCGTTCTTCTTGCCCATGCAGTTGCGGTACAGGCTTGTGGAAAGATGCCACTGGGCATTGGAAAGCCCTTTGTAAAGACTGCGTGAGCGGAATCTGTTCAGGTCTTTGTTAAATTCCTGATCAAAGATGATCGGAATGAGCTCATCAATCTTTGTAATCGTTCTGACTGTGATCATGCTGTTCGCCTCTTTCTTCTCTTGAGATACCGTTCCAAAGACGCCAGTATGTGCCTTTGTTCGCAAGCAGCTGTTCGTGGTTTCCTTCTTCCTCAATGCCGTTCTTTCCGAGGACAATGATTCTGTCCGCATTGCGGATCGTTGTCAGTCTGTGCGCAATGGTCAGCGTCGTTCTGCCGACAGAGAGGTCTGCCAGGCTCTTTTCAATCAGTATCTCACTTTCATTGTCAAGGGCGCTGGTCGCTTCGTCAAGAAGCAGAATCGGTGGATTCTTCAGAAAGACGCGGGCAATGGAGATGCGCTGCTTCTGTCCGCCGGACAGCTTGACGCCTCTTTCACCGACGTAGGAATCATATCCGTCCTTCAGTTCGTTGATGAATGAATCCGCGCCGGCAAGCTTCGCGGCATGGATGATTTCCTCTCTCGTCGCATTGGGTTTGCCGTAGGCAATATTCTCATATACTGTTCCGGAGAAAAGATAGACATCCTGCTGAACGACACCGATGGCGGAGCGCAGGCTCTTCAGTGTCACGCTTCTGACATCCTGGCCGTCAATCAGGATCCTTCCGTCTGTGGTGTCATAGAAGCGGGGAATCAGGGAAGACAGTGTTGTCTTTCCGCCGCCGCTTTCACCCACCAGCGCAAGATTCTCGCCCGGTTTGATATCCAGGCACAGATCATGCAGAACACGGTTATGATCATCAGGATATTCAAATGTCACATGGTCAAATGTGATGCGTCCTTCTTTTACTTCAAGTTCTTTCGCATCCGGAGCATCCTTGATATCAATCGGTGTATCCATGATTTCCATGAATCGCTCAATGCCGGTGATGCCGGACTGGAACTGTTCCGCGAATTCAACGATTCTTCTGATGGTCGCAATCAGCGCTGTGACATACAGGATATAGGCGACAAGATCACCGGCATCGATGACGCCGTTGACCAGGAAGATGCCTCCGGCAAGAATCGTTGTTACATACATCAGGCCGTCAAACAGTCTTGTCGACATGCTGTAATTGGCCATTGCGTAATAGCGTTCTTTCTTGATTTCCTTGAATTTTTGATTGCCTTTGTCAAACTTGGCAATTTCCATGTCTTCCGCGGTGAATGCCTTGACGACTTTTTCACCGAGCAGAGAATCTTCCACCTGGGCGTTCAGCTCACCGATCTGCACACGCTGCTGCTTGGTGGCGGCACGGAAGCGTCTGTTCAGTTTGATGGAAACAATAATCATGACGGGAATGCAGGCAAAGATGATCGCAGTCAGTGCCAGGGAGGACTGGGCAAGAATGATGAAGGATACCACGATCTTGATACCGGCAATGAAGAATTCCTCGGGGCAGTGATGCGCGAACTCGGTGACGTCAAACAGGTCGCTTGTAATGCGGCCCATGACCTGACCGATCTTTGTGTTGGCATAGTAGCTGTCAGAAAGATGTTCCAGATGATCAAAGGCATCTGTTCTCATATCCGTTTCGATATAGACGCCCATGATATGACCCTGAGAGCTCATATAGAAATATGCCGCCGCGTCAATGATGCGAAGCACGGCATAGATCGCTGCCAGCCGGATGACAAGATCCATTGTCAGATTCTCCGGATGATAGGATGCCGTATTTGTCAGTGTGGACATGATCCGCGGCAGGGCAATGTCACACAGTGTTGTAAGTGCGGCGCAGAACAGATCGAATACCAGCAGTCCCTTGTATTTGAACAGATATGGAGAAAACCGCTTCAGCAGTTCCGTGGATGAATATTTCTTATCAACTGTACGTGACATATGATACCTCCCGTGCAATGGGCATATTCTAACACACTGCAGGAAAAAACAAGAGATACCTGCTCAGATGCACAAAACAATATGAATCGTGTAGAATGATACAGACAAACGGAGAAAAGAATATGGCTGATACAAAGAAACTGCTGAAGCTTCAGCAGAAAGAAACAGATTACAGACATTTATATGAAACACTCAGTGAAACATATGAGGAACCTTCCGCAAAGGAAGTTTTCATGACACTGGCAGAAAAGAGAAAAGAAAGAGCAGACAGACTGCGTGAGCTGACTGCTTATGATCTTAAGGCGAATGCCTCTGTTACAGAGAACTGGCTGAGATACAGAAAGCTGCGGAACAACACTGCCTTCCTGAAACGTCTGACAGAAGAAGAACGCTCCGCCATGAAGGAATATAAGGCATTGAAAGAAGAATATTCCTCGTTTGAAGCACTGGCGGAAAACAGCGGGAAGTGCGCAGACCTCCTGATGAGGCTGAATGGCAGAAGGTACAAAGAGGAATATCTTCCCATCGGCAGAATCAGAGAATATGTCATGTCCTTTGCGCATAAAGGAAAACCGGTGATTGTTTACCTGCATGGCGGGCCCGGGGAATCGGTGATTCCCTATGCCGGCTTCATCGCGAAAGATATTGATTTTGCGACCATGGTCTTCTATGACCAGAGAGGCACCGGCAGAACACAGCTGAAGAGCCGCACCTCGGAAACAGCCATCACCTTCGGTGCGCTGTTGACAGATCTCAGAAGCACGATTGCCTCTCTGAAACAGAAATACGGCTGTGAGAAGGTGATCCTGCTGGGACATTCCTGGGGAACTGTTCTGGGAACACAGTATGCGCTCAGATTCCCGGAAGATCTGTACTGCTATATCGGTGTCGGACAGGTCGTCAATTTCATGGCTTCTGAAAAGTACTGCCTTGAAAAGGCAAAGGAAGCCATGGGTACACCGGATAAAACAGATCAGGCAATTCTCGATAAGATCGGGGACTATCCGTATTCCATGAACCCTCAGAACGTTCTGCGTTCACTGATCAGAGCAAGGACGCTGGAAAAGAAATACCATGTTGCGGCAGATACGGAAGGCATCAGAGAAATCATGAAGGAAAGCGGCACATTCTCATGGCAGGATATGCCGGGTATGATTTCAATGAAACAGAATATGAATCTGATGCGTTTCCTGCTTACATATGACATTGCGGGAAATACGGAATACAAAGTACCTGTCTTCTATATCCTCGGTACAAAAGATTATCAGGTGTCATCGGAAATCGCTTCAGACTACTTTGAAACGATTCAGGCACCGGAAAAGAAACTGTACTGGATTGAAGAAGCCGGACATCTGCCGAATCTGACAAAGCCAAAGGAATTCAATGAAGCACTGAAGGAAATTGTACAGAGATATGAAGATACTGCTGAGTGATTTTGACGGTACGCTCTGCCTCCATGAAAACGGCAGATCCTGGTACCTTGATGAAGATATTGAAGCCATCAGAGAATTCCAGAAGAAAGGAAATCTGTTTGGCGTCTGCACGGGCAGACCGGTCAGATGGCTGATGCGTGATATGCATCCGGATATTCATCCGGATATTGTGGTCGGCTCATCCGGCGCAGGTATCACGGATATGAAAAGCGGAAAAACATTGCTGGAAACAGTGATGCCGTCTTCTCTTGTGGAAGAGCTGTACAGGACGGTTGGGGAATGCCGTGTATTTGCCGTGCAGTCTGATGGAGATATCTATTATCTGGCAGATGACAAGCATCCTGAACCGAAGGTTGTTTCATATGATATTGTTCCGAAAGAACATATTACAGGCATATCCATCTGTGCCGGAACACCGGAAAAGGCAGCTGTCATGACAGAGATGATCAACCGGAAAATGGGAGA
>ONSK01000009.1 GCA_900320455.1 uncultured Erysipelotrichaceae bacterium
CAGCTTCTCCTACTACATGAGCAGCTGTTCATCCGTTGATCCGGAAGCACTCAAGGGTGCCGGCAACATGTTCACCGGTATCGTCAATCCGTATCTGAAAGCTTCCGACTGGGGCTGGCAGATCGATCCGGAAGGACTGAGAATCTATCTGAACGATGTCTACGGCAGATATGAAATTCCTCTGTTCATCGTTGAGAACGGACTCGGCGCAAATGACGTCAGAGCAGAAGACGGCAAGTTCCACGATGATTACAGAATCAACTACCTCAGAGACCACATCAAGGCAATGGCAGAAGCTGTTGAAGACGGCGTGGAACTGATGGGATACACGATGTGGGGATGCACAGACCTCGTATCCGCATCCACAGGTGAAATGAAGAAGAGATACGGCTTCGTCTATGTCGACCGAGACAATGACGGAAACGGCGACTTCCACCGTGAAAGAAAAGATTCCTTCTTCTGGTACAAGAAGGTCATCGAATCCAACGGCGAAGATCTCGACTGAAAATGAACCGGACGGCCTGTTATACAGGTCGTCTTTTCTTTTCGTTTAACTTGTAAAAACAGCGACAATTGCTTACCATGGAGGCAGTCAGAGGTGGAAATATGGATATCCGGAAGATCAGAAGAAAATGGAATTTCCGTGAGCTTGGCGGCTGTCTGACAGAAGATGGAAGAGAAGTGAAATCCGGTCTGTTCTACAGAACCGGAGCGCTTGGCGATCTGAATGAGGCGGAGCTGGAAATCGTCCAGAGCCTTGGCATCAGACATATCTTCGATCTTCGCAGCGATACGGAAATCGCCGTAAAACCGGACCCGGAGATCAGCGGTGCGGAGTATCATCCGATCGGCGCGATCGAGGAAGACGCTTCCGTGAACGGACTCAGACGCTACATGCAGAGCAACACCAGAGCAGGGCATCTGAAATACCTGTACGGGATCCTGCCGTTCTGTTCCGCATACCGGCAGATCTTCGAATATCTGAAAAACGGAGAGACACCGATCCTGTTCCACTGCTCCGCCGGCAAAGACCGCACCGGAGTTCTGGCATATCTGATACTCAGAGTACTCGGCTGTTCACATGAGACGGCAGCGGAAAACTACATGCTTTCCAACCGCTACCGGGCAGCTGAGATCCGCAGATACCTTGATGAGGTTGCGGACATCATCGACACCAATCCGAAAATCGCCCGGGAAATCCGCGCTCTGGCAGGCGCAAGCAGAGAGAATATCGAATATTCTCTTGAATGCATCCTGAAGCATAACGGATCATTTGAAAAATACTGCAGTGATACACTGAATCTTTCCGAAGAAGACATTCAGAACATGAGACAGATGTATACGGAAAAGGCGAACAGCTGAATCCGTAATCTGCGAGGGAGGTAGTATATGGCAAACAGACTTCCGGAAAAGCTTGTGCAGCTGCGCAAGCATTACGGATATTCACAGGGAGATATTGCCGAAAAGGTCAATGTTCCGGTAACGGAATACATCAAATGGGAAAACGGAAGCACCATTCCGCTGATCAGCCAGATTTCCTATCTGGCAAAATTCTACGGAATCCAGCCGGATGCCCTGGTGGACAACACGAAGACAATCGTTTTCCGCCAGATCCAGAGCGTCGCGGAAACCGTTGACATTCCATTCCTGAATGAACCGGTTCCGGACAAAGAACAGACAGAACCGACAGAGATCTTCCAGCCGGATGAGAAAGAAGACACGGCACCGCTGGAAGAGACAAGAGTGATCGATACCCAGCAGTTCGCGCCGACCGTCGCGAATGTCATCGTCGATGAACCGACAAAAGAAAATGACATTCCGAATGAACCGGAAGAACAGGAAGACAAAAAGAAGATCACAATGGGGATCCTGGCAGGAGCCGCAGCGCTGATCGTGCTGATCGGTGCACTGATTCTGTTCCTGAACAACAAGCCGAAAAACACGCCGGTATCGCTTTCCGGCACAAACCGTCTGGCAGTCGGCGATACATATCTTTTATATATAGATAAAAACGGAGCCCTGCAGACAAAAGGCAGCTTTGCCCAGACAGAGAAATTCAGCGGATCCGTGCAGGTGAGCGCGTACGGCAGCCATGCGATGGGACTGCGCACTGACGGCACCGCGGTGGATACACGGAACGATTCCAAGGTGACGTCCTGGGACAGACTCATCATGATCGCCGCCGGAAAAGATCACAGCGCGGCATTGAAGAAAGACGGAACGGTTGTCTGTTCCGGCAATACGAAGGCATGTGACGTATCCTCCTGGAAGAATATCAAAGCGGTCTATGCCGGAAACGGCTATACCATCGGTATCAAAGAAGATGGCACAGTCGTCACATCCGGAACAGATTACGCCTCAAATGAAACATCCGCTGACAAGGCAGTCATCGGAAACAACGCCATGGCAGTGATACGCAAGGACGGCACTGTTGCGGTATACGGCGCGTCGTTCGACACATCCTACTGGAAGAACATCGAAGAAGCTGCGATCGGAAACAGCTTCATCGTCGGTGTCGGCTCAAACGGCGAAACCTTTGTGGCAGACAGCGATGAAACACGTGCCTTCATCACCGACAGCTGGGCGGATATCCGCTACATCGCCGCAAACGGAGAAACCGTGATCGCGGCCGACAGAGCAGGCAATCTGCACGGCGCCGGTGACAACACATACGGACTCTACAACGAAGCGGAAAATCCGACACCGGAGATCACAGCACCGACAGAAGCACTTCCGCAGGTGACAGACATCACCTTCGCGGAAACCACCGCCAATGTGACAGTGCGCTGGAATCCTTCCGCAAATGCGGAATACTATTCCGTCAGCGTCGAGCCGGAACTGGCTTCCCCGATTCCCAATACAAGAAGCACCTCCGTCAGTATCCCGGCATCAGCTCTGCAGAGCGGCCAGATCTACAAGGTGACGGTAACAGCCTTCCCGGCAGACGCCAACGCATGGCTGCCGAGTGAACCGGTCACGGTGGAATACACATACAACGCCAAGACGATTCAGCTCGATACACCTGCCAACATCACCTGCCGCGTTGCCGAGAACGGCATGTGGCATATCAGCTGGGACGCTGTAAAGAACGCCGGCATCTACGTATTCGTGCTGGATGGCGGAGAGGACGCGATCATCTCTGACAACTTTATCGATCTGCCTGTTGAGGAATACAACCTGATCGATAACAGCACCCATAACATCTCTGTCACAGCGCTTCCTGCGGATGAGGCATCTCCTTATACCGGAAGTGAACCGGCTAAGGTACAGCTGACATTCCAGCTGAAGCACTACACGGTGACAGTCAGCTTCAATGATCCGGGCAACGGATCCCTCGAGCTTTCCCTGCCGGCAGGTTCCTACGTACTGAAGAATCTGATCAAGGGCGAACTTCTGCCGGATGGCTATGTGCTGTCCGATCCGGAAAAGAACGTGACGATCAAAGGCGACACATATCTCGATGTCAGTGTGGAACCGGCAGATCCTGAACAGGATGGAGATCTTGAAGGAGGCGGCAATGGATAAAGTCTGGTATTACATGAAGAGTGACAGACAGAAATTCGGACCATTTTCAGATGATGAGCTTGTCGGTCTGATCCGCAACGGCATCCTGGAAGGAAAGGATTTCATCTGGATGCCTGACCTGGAAGGCTGGCTGCGCATCGAAGACACCATCTACTCCGTATTTATCGCGGAAGAAGAAAGGACAGAAGAATGAATACAACGATCGAATACTTCAATGAGAAGGCGGAAAAATGCTTCGCGGATGCCTTCACGATTACAGAACACACAAACCAGGATACATTCCTGTCCTATCTGAAACCGGGCAGTCACATCCTTGATTTCGGATGCGGATCCGGCAGGGATACAGCCTACTTCATTTCCAAAGGATATACAGTCACTCCGGCAGACGGCGCAGAAAACATGTGCCGCCTGGCATCGGAATACCTGCATATGCCGGTGAAGTGCATGGAATTCAATGAGCTGAATGAAACGGAAACGTACGACGGCATCTTCGCCAGCGCTTCCATCATGCATATTGAATATGAGAAACTCAGGGAACTCTTCCCGAAGATGATCCGTGCCCTGAAGCACGGAGGCATCCTCTATGTCTCCTTCAAATATGGAGAAGGGGAAGGGTATCTCGGAAAACGTTTCTATACCTACATGAATGAAGAACGTCTTCACGCTCTTCTGAAAGAGTATCCTGAACTTGAAACCGTTCAGGAATGGATCTTCGGAAACGAGCATCCCGGGCAGCCTGATTTCCGCTGGATCAGCGCAATCCTCACCAGAAAGTAAGCCGGAAACATCCGGCTTTTTTCATGCCATGAACGCATGTTATGATTTGGATAAGTGAAGAGGAGAACATATCATGATGAGAAAGACGGCAGCCCTCGCTGCATGTGTTTTGTTCATTTCCGCCTGCGGAAAGAAAGATCCTGTTCTTGAAAACTGCGCTCTCGAACATGAAAAGGAATTCGGCGGCGTATACATCAAGATGGGAATCGATGATTTCAACCAGCTTGGCTTCAAATACGGCGACAGCGTGAATGTGATATTCTCCAACGGATACAAACTGGAGGATATACCGTATTACAACGGCTACTACGTCGATGCCGGGGAGGCACTGTTAATTGCCTATCCGGGATATGACTGGATCAAAGCGGCAGTCAACTACGGCGAAGACCTGTGGGAAAGAGCCAGCCTGAAACGTCTCACGGGAACAGAACTCTGGAAGAGCGCGGAACTGGAAGAACATGACACCGCGACCGTGACGCTGAATGAAAGAGGTAAATACCTCGAAATCCAGGAGGCGCGTGATATACACTATTCCGATGACAGGAAAAAATATGATTCCGATGTCATCTTCGCCAACTTTCGCAATATGACCGTCGGAAACCTGAAGGAGAATGCCGTATACCGCTCGGCAAGCCCCTGTGACAACCAGCACAAGCGTGCTCCGTATGTGGATGCATTGATGAAGGAAGCGGGCGTGCAGTGCATTCTCAATCTCTCAGACAACGACGCCAAGATCGAAGGATACCTGCAGAAAGAAGACTTCAGTTCACCGTACTTCAAGTCTCTGTATGACAGTCACAAAGTCATTCCTCTGGCACTGAACATGAATTATCTCTCTGATGATTTCGCGAAGAAGATCGCTGACGGCTTTACGAAGATGAGCGAAACGGAGGGACCGTATCTGATTCACTGCACGGAAGGCAAGGACAGAACCGGTTTTGTGTGCATGTTACTGGAGGCGCTGTGCGGGGCATCCTATGAGGAGATCGTCGATGACTACATGATCACCTATGACAATTACTACAGGATCACACTGGAAAAGGATCCTGACAAATACCGTGTCATCAAAGAAAAGAATCTGGATGCGATGCTGAGAACGGTCATCCACGATCCGGATGCGGAACCTGAAACGGCAGACCTTGCGGCAGCTGCCAGAGCGTATCTGATGCATTATGGCATGAGCGCTGAAAGCATCGATGCCATGCTTGCGAAGATCACAAAATGAAAAGGGAAGACAACTTCCCTTTTATCAGCCGAGAAAGATATAACGCATTGCGAAGGTGAAGAATACGATCCACACCAGCAGTGCTGAGAAATACCACTTCCAGTAGTATTTCACCAGTGCTGCGTATTCGCGGATCATGGCGCTTGGCCAGTAATACAGGGCGATGTGGGCACCGATGCCGGTGACCGGGAAACCGATCCTGCGGGCATAGATCATTGCCCGGTAGATGTGATAGCTGCTTGTGACGACAGCGGTATCCTTTCTTCCCTTGCGCTTTTCAATGATCGCTTTGGAATTGATCAGATTCTCCATGGTGTCGGC
>ONSK01000137.1 GCA_900320455.1 uncultured Erysipelotrichaceae bacterium
CGCCGTTATGAGACTGGTCCGGGTGAGTCCTATCAGATGGACTGGGGATTCGTAAATGTCACAAGCAGAGATGGCAGCGGTACTTTCCGCGTCGCCTGCTTTGCGATTACCTGCCATCATTGCGGTGAAAGATATATCGAATTCTTCCCTGATGCCAAACAGGAACATCTCTTTATAGGAATGATCCATTGATTCGCTTTCGATCTGATCAATCAGTTCTTGAAATGTAATCTGCCAACCACGTGCTTCCAAAGCCTGCCATACAGTCACTTTTGCATGAATACTTTTGGATTTCAGCCACCTGTAAAAATACACTGAACCATTGCCAGTCTTTTCAGAGTGCTTGTATCTTGTATCAGCATTTGCAGATATCATCCTCATCCAGGTAAACTCGTCAGAATACCGTTCCCTTTCGCTGACAACAGGATAATTGCTTGCGTCCGGAATTCTCTCCAGTGTTTTTTCAACTGCATCCAACACTTTTTCCATGCCTCTCATCTTGTTCCCCATTATGTTTCTTCCCCTCCTTTTCAGTAGCTTCAATGTGTCAATTCATTGAAACTAAATGAAGCTTTGTGTAGATTTCCAGCTCATTAATCAAATTGTTCGCTGCATCAAGAAGTTCATCCACCTGAGACTGGTCCAATGTACTTCTCAGCGTAGCTGCATTTGACTGAAGATCATCCATAACTGTAGCGATCGTTCTGTTTTCTTTTCTCGGCTGACCGGAATAAAATTTCCAGGCAATGAACTTCAACCCTGATTCTTTCTGGACGAGACGTTTCCAGAAAGCCTTTGCAATTTTCAGAAGAGTCTCATCATCCCAGGAACCTTTAGGCATGAGAATGTCAAACATCTTTCCATACCTTTTCTTACGGTTTCCCTTGATCTGATGATCTGCTTCATAATTCATTAGATCGTCAAGGAACTTACTTGTACTCAAACCGGTTATGTTCGTTCCAATGAAATGAAGCTTGAAATATTGCGAGCCATCGAGCAGCTCAGGTTTTTTAATCACTGCCGGGTCATGCACAGCATATTGTCTGATGTAACTTCTTGTATGACCTTTCATCCTGATCACATCTTCAGCTTTATTTCCCATAGTTCTCCCTCGCGCGCACGCGTTATATATACACATGAACGATGCGTTCTTGTTTTATATATCCGTTCCGTTTTTTGATGCAGCATTGCCCTGGCGTGCACCTGTCACTCCCGCTCCCACTCTGTAACGCTTCTGCATTCAATGAATACCTGCGGATTATACTTACTAAATGGTTCTGCCTCGTAATACCTTTTTGCTTCAACCAACGCCATCTCTGCTTCGTGCCGGTCTGTAAACACCTTCCGACGGTATGTTCTTGGAGCGTGCACATCTGAAAACTCTGCTTTTATTCTGTATTCTTTCATTTTTATCGCTGTGCGTCCGTTCTACACACTTTCCCTTTCTGTTTTTATGTGCTTGAATCGTATTTCCCTGCAAAGCTTTGTGTACTCTGATAAGTCGGTCAAACCTTTGACATATTCGTACTGTGCTAATTTCGCATCAATGTCAGTTTCCGCTTGCATTAGCATGATCTCTCGAAAGTGCGCTTTAACATCAACGTCTTTCTCTGGATGAATTTGATTACTGATAGCTTTGATCTTTTGGACTTGATTCTTGTTGATTTGGAATGATACTGTGATTTTCATGTTTTCTCCTCGTTCAGTGAAACTTGAAGCGAATAGATGCATAACTCAAACAATAATTAACGAATGCCTCAAACGTCTTGAATAACATTTTTGAGGAATGTATCATAAGCTTGTCCAAGTTAAGGACGTTTAAATCCAAACCGAAACACAAAACACTACGGGCGCTGCGGGTATCATGATTGCTGCGAGGCATCATGATTGCTGCGGGGTATCATGATTGCTACGGGATATCTTGATTGTCCAAGTAAGTCAGTTAGTTGTCCAAGTAAGTCAGTATTTCGGTAGGTCCAAGCTAAAGGCTTGGTGATTGGGTATAGGTGTGGCGGATTTGGGAGGTCGGCAACACCTTTTTTCTTACTTATTATTCATATCAAGAATACTTTTCATTATTTGGACATCTCTGTTTTCTCTGGAAGTCTCGTCGACAAGATCATGTTCTTTGATTTTTGTGTCAATTAATTCAATAAGATCGCTGTGTTTTAATCCAACTGCGTCGGCATATCTGTATAGATCGTCAAAAGTAATGTTCCACAGCACCTTATTATTTGAGATTTTTTCAGACACTGTCCTCTCTGCATAGTTCAACCACTTGGCAAGATTCCTCCCCGTGTAGATCGATGGATACTTATTCTTTCTTTTTCTCCAGTCTTCGCGGACCACCTCTGCCGCAATTTCTCCATAAAAGATTTCCCCAGGCTTCACATACGGCATTTTTGTACCTCCTTTCCCGTCTAAAAGGGTTAGAAAAAAGCGGTGTTTAGTCAGAACAAACACCGCTTTCAAGGCCATTTAGACCTCAATTTGCTATTCGAGAGCGGGCGACGGGAATCGAACCCGCATATTCAGCTTGGGAAGCTGACATTCTGCCACTGAATTACGCCCGCACAGTACATATATTCTAGCGCGCTCTGCATTTTTTCTCAATATCGGATACAATGGTGCCATGAGTAAGATGATCACTCCTGCGCAGGCAGAAACGCTCTGCGCATGGTACAGAAAGAATAAGAGACAGCTTCCATGGCGTGACACCGGTGATCCGTATGACGTCTGGCTGAGCGAGATCATGTTACAGCAGACACGCATCGAAGCAGTGCGTGACAAGTTCATCACCTTCCGGAAAGAACTGCCCGATATCGCTTCACTTGCGGCATGCGATGATGACAGGCTGATGCGCTTATGGGAAGGTCTCGGCTATTATTCCAGAGCGCGCAATCTGAAGAAATGCGCCCAGGCAGTCATGGAAAAACACGGCGGGAAACTGCCGGACACAAAGGAAGAACTGCTGAAACTGCCGGGAATCGGTCCCTACACAGCCGGCGCGATCGCTTCCATTGCCTATGCGAAACCTGAGCCTGCGGTGGACGGCAACGTGCTGCGCATTCTTGCAAGAATTGCCGGCTGCCGGGATGATATCCGGGAAGAGTCCACAAAGATGAATCTTGCGGAAATGCTGGATGAAGCTTACGCGCCGGATGTGAATGCGTCTGATCTGACGCAGGCACTCATGGAGCTTGGACAGACGGTCTGTGTGCCGAACGGTGTTCCGAAATGTGATATGTGTCCGTGGTCTTCTTTCTGCAGTGCGCATCTGAACAATGAGACTGCGCAGATTCCTTACCGCTCACGTCTGAAGGAACGGAAGATTGAGCAGCGCACACTGCTTGTGATCCGTGACGGAAACAGATTCCTGCTTCATAAAAGAAGCGCGAAAGGACTGCTTGCGGGATTATATGAATTCTATGGCCTGAACGGATGGCTGAGTGAGAAAGAGATCCTGAAAGCAGTCAGTGATCTTGGCTTTACACCTCTCAGGATCCATCCCCTGCCGGAGTCAAAGCATATCTTCACACATCTTGAATGGCATATGAAGGCATATGAGATCATGTGTGAGGAATGTTCCGTGCTTCCTGATGATTCATTCCTTCTGGCAGAGAAAAAGGAACTGCAGTTTCTTGCAGTCCCTTCCGCTTTCAGAACATATACTGACTGGTACTCACTCCGTGACTGACGTATCAGTCTTTTTCTTTGTGAACCGTCTGACTTCCCGCTTTCCCCGGACAGGCCTTCTTGCACGGACTGTCTTTTTCTTTGCGGGTTTCTTTTCTTCCGCTGTTTCTTCTTTCTGTTCCGGCTTTTCTTCCGGAGTTTCTTCCACAGGTACAGCCTCTGCCTTCCAGGCAGCGGTGTTCTCACCGCCTCTGTGCATCAGGAACTGGGCTGCTTCATTGAGTGAAGAGAAATGCCATGACTGGGCGAACTGGATCCTGCCGGTATCATTCTCGTGCAGAATGCCGCGTTCGGAAAGATCCAGGAAGACCGTTCTGTTCTTCTTCATTTCACGCGGTCCGTATGCCTTCATCTCAGAACCGGGAAGCACTTCGATATCCTTGTCGGAATGACGGATCGCTCTTGCGCTGACAGTCGGAGCGTTGAGAGAGAATGTCTCCTCCGCCTGCTGGATGCGGATGATATGCTCATCCTTCTTCGCGTTGGCACCGTTGTACGGATAGATGCGGATGATCATTTCACACAGCTCATCGCATCTTTTCAGGATCTCATCCTTGTTCCAGGTTTTCTTCTTCAGCAATTCCGTGTTCATGCGGATATGCAATGTTTTGGAGAGCACCTTCTTCTTGAAGGCGAAGTCCTCATTGCCCATGCGGGAGTTGTCATACTGGGCGCACAGTGTCAGATTGCCGATCAGATTTGCGTAGAACGTATATTCATCCTCATCCTTTGTGCCGGAAGCGTTCTTCCACCACTTGTTTGGATTCTGAGGCATGATGTGCTCAATGTTGAGATCAGATGTATCCACCATCGCGGTCGCTCCATGGTGCTCGATTCTTTCCAGTACAGGACGCAGGCAGGAAAGGGAATACGCGTTGATTTCCCTGAGCTGGATGCGGAGCTGGTCATCGGTCGGCATGGCAAGCGATTTACCGCGGTTATATGTGATCAGATTGACTTTGGTAAGCGAGAGAATATCCTGTTTCCCGTTTGCCCGGTTGGCGCTTAATACGCTTCTGAGCAGTGTCGGGAAGTATCTGCTTAAGGCACTGGTGTCATTGCCGCAGAGCGCTCTTCTTGTCAGATACGAATCAATCAGTCTGACTTCCGCGACCATCGTCTGTTCGCTGATCTTTCCGTCTTCATACAGATGCATCATTTCCATCAGGAACGGTGCCGGCATCTTTGAATCACTTCGTCTGAAATCACGGAGCGCTTTTTCAATGCCTTCATTCTCTGCCGGTCCTTCATAGATCGCGTAATAGTAGCGGGCATAGCTGTTGATTTCCCTGAGCTTTTCCTCTGTCGTTCCCGGCTGTCTGTTCCAGAACACCTTGAATCCTTCATAGACGTCACGCCTGTTCAACAGATCATATGTCTTCGCGGCCAGATAGAAGCGGAAGAATTCCTCCAGTTTTCTGCTTTCGGGGAAGTGTTCCTCCAGCGGTTCCCAGTACATTCTGTAGTATCTTTCCTGCACCTCGTCCGGATGGTTCATCAGAACATAGTTTCTGATCAGATCAGCAGATGTGAGCGGTGCTCCTGCGGAGTTGATCGACTCAAAGATCTGCTGGGCGTTATCCGTTTCCGAGAGCGGGAATTCCAGAATGTCCAGACGGCTCAGCGTATCCAGGATTTCAAGCGGCCGGTAATGCTTCGCCAGTTCTTTGATACGCCGGTAGATATAATCGTAATTCCTGTAGACACCGGATTCCTTTTCCTTGCGGGACAGCTCTTTCGCGCTTCCGTATACAAGACGGGCATAGACGTCATCGGAGGAAACTGCCGGCTTTAAGCGCAGGCTGCCTTCACTGACGGTATGACGGTTGTACATATAATAGTCTTCAATCATTCCGGCTGTCTCACGGTCCTTCTTTTCTTCCGCAACGCGTTTCAAAGCAAGAAGGAAGATAAAGGTGGTTGTCAGTCTCTGCTGTCCGTCAACGATCTGAAGCTGGCGGAACATCGTGCTGACACGCGTCTCCATGTAAATGATGATGCCGAGAAAATGATTGCGGTGGTGATCTTCAAGGAGTGACTGAATATCATTCATCAGCTTCGCTGTCTCCTTTTCCGGATTCCACGTGTAATTTCTCTGATATACCGGGATGACAAACTGCGATCCCATTGTTGTTTTTATAAAGTCAGATATGCTTGTTCTGACAGGCTGTTTCAGCATTGGATCCCTGCCTTTCTGATAACTGTAAAATTATACCATAGAACCATGTTTCTCAGTGATAAGAGTGAAAGAGAAACTTTTTTAGTTTTTTTTCAAAAAAGTGTTGTTTTCATTTTGGGGGTATGCTATTATCTATTGGCAACATGGCGCGTTGGTGAAGTGGCTTAACAAACCGCCCTTTCACGGCGGCATTCACGGGTTCGAATCCCGTACGCGTCACTTTTTTTATAGGGGTATCGTACAATGGTAGTACATCGGTCTCCAAAACCGCTGATGGGAGTTCGATTCTCTCTACCCCTGCTGAAAACCGCTGGATGATCCGGCGGTTTTTTTATTCTTCAGTATTGTAAATGCGGCTGACTTCGTTCTTATTGCCGCCGATGAAGATCACCGCAGCCAGCGCGCAGATCAGCCCGTACAGCATGACAGTAACACGTGTCGGAATCACATTTGTCAGTGCTCCTGCCGTGATTTCACCGGTCAGAGATCCGACTGTATTCAGCATATTGAAAGCACCGTTGAATCTTCCCTTGCGCTCATCCGGCACATATTTCTGGGTGGCGGAGACACGGATGGTATAGCTGGTAATGCCCATGACGCCTGAGGCAAACATCAATACCCCCATCACCGGCACCGGGAAGTAAAGCAGGAAGCCTTCGATCAGAGACGTTGCGATATAGACCGCAAGCGTGATGGCATACTTCTTGTCCTTCGGAATCGGACGGCGGTAATGAACCATGCCGGCAATTCCTCTTCCCACTGTTGCCATACCGAAAACGACCATATACAGATACTCGCCGTTTTCAAACGTCAGCTTGAAATACGGAAGCGTCAGCACACTTGTGCATCCCATCATGAGTGCCGAGAATGTGAAGTACACAGCGACTGCGAACAGTCCCTTCTCCTCTTTCAGATAGACCATGCCTTCCCAGATATCTTCCGTCATCTGGCGCAGTCGGGAGGATGTCTCTGTTCTGCGGCGTTCAACGTATTCCTCTTTCTGTCTGATGCGTGTTTCCAGGCTTGCGGCGACAAAGAAACAGACCGCGTTGACTGCCAGGATCGGCGCAATGCCAACCTGATTGTAGAAGAACGTCGCGACCGGAATCATGACCATCGAGAATGTTTCCAGAACACTGGCGATGGAATATGCCTTCTGGTAGTTTCCTTCCGTGATCAGAAGCGGATAAAAGCTCTGATAGGCAACCATGTAAATGCTGTTGATGGAGCCGACCAGGAAGACCCCTGCCGCCAGCCACCCGAAGGAAAACCAGCCGCTTCGCAGAAGAAACGCGGCGCCGGCATAAATCGCGGCACTGAGAAAGTCGAGCGTATAAATCGTCTTCTTGCGTGAGAAGCGGTCCAGCAGCGCGCCGGAGAGCACCGGCATGATCAGCTGCGGCAGCGTATAGAGAACAATATAAATGCTGTAATAGAAAGCAGACTGGGTGTAATCCAGGACAAGCAGAGACAGCGCGAAACCGGACATCGCGTTTCCAAACATGGAAACAACGCTGCCCAGTGTGATGATCGTGAAATCTCTTGTCCAGAGTGTCTGCTTTTTTTCGCTCATACGGCTTCATTATACATGGAAG
>ONSK01000050.1 GCA_900320455.1 uncultured Erysipelotrichaceae bacterium
ACGGAGAATTCCGGCTCGGTTCCGCTGATGACAACAGCATCCGGGAAGACTTCCCGGCACCATGTGCGGATCGCCGGAAGCTTGGAGACACCGCCGGTCAGGAAGATCAGTTCCGGTTCCTTCTCCTGAATATCGCTCTTTGCCTGGTACAGGCTGTCCATGAACACTTCCTTGAAGGAGCGGTTATCCAGCTTCTTCACCTTCTTATTCAGTAATTTATCAGCGATTTCCTGGTTCATGCGCAGTGTCAGCTTCACCGGGAAGAGTCCCTGGTGGATGTTCACGCTCTGAATGCATTCATTGTCTTTCCAGTAGTCCTCATCAGAGAAATACTTTTCTTTCAGTCTTCTTGCGGCGAAGTCGCAGTAGCTTCTCCACGGTTCGCTTTCATCAAAGATTTTGCGGATCTTCTTTTCATTGCCGGAGGCAAGTATGGATTCTTCCAGCAAAATCTCATCCATGATGCCGCCGCCGAGGAATACTTCACCGCCTGTCTTCAGCTCCACTTCCTTTCCGCCCATGATGTAGGCAAAGTCTGTCGTGGATGAGCCGATATCGACAACCAGCACCGGCTTGTTGAGAATGTCATAGCCGATCTGCAGGTGTCTTGACTGGCAGGCACTGACAAGTGCTGCCCTTGATTCCGAGATGATCTTCACCGGCGGGTAGCCTGTCTTTTCAAAGATCATGCGGTATTCTTCGCGGGCCGCCTTGTCCCAGCCGGCCGGGCAGCCGATGTAGAAGCACACATCCTCGCCCTTGATCAGTCCGGCAGTCGCATACAGCTCGCCGATCACACCTGCCGCAAAGCTTGTGATATCCTTCTTCACTTCCGGATCAATCAGGAAGCGGCTCTTGAAGCGGTCTTTTCTGACGGTGACATCCGGCGCGTAGCAGGCGCCTTCGCCGATCATCAGAGATCCGTCATTCAGCTTTGCGTAAGCAGTGATAAAGCTTTTCGCGTCATTGATCGGCAGGATTTCAGGTGCTGTCTGGTCTTTTTTATCAAGTCTTGCGACGGCGCTCTCTGCGTCGCCGAGGTCAAATCCGTAAAATCTGTCCATTATCTGCCTCCTGCCGCCAGTCCCTTCTTCAGCAGTGTACCATCAATCACAAATGCCGGGCGGATCGTTCCGCTCTTTGCGGAAGGCATCATGTCAAACCATGCCTTGTGTTCACTGCTGTAGTCTACCAGTTCGATCTTCTGCTTGTGCAGATAGAATTTGATATCGGAAATCACTTCCCTGGCGAAATCGCTTCCGCTTTCCGCATAGGCGTTCTCCAGCATCTGGCCAAGCAGTTCAAGCTGCCGCTTGTCAAGAATCTCCTCCTGGCTGAGAAGTTTCTTCTTCTGTTCAATGATTTCTTCCTTCTGCATTTCATCAATGCTGTTGTCGCATGCCGCAAATACCGCAAGCAGAGTGTGATAGATCTTCTCCCCGTCCGGTCTGCTTTCGGCATACAGATCCTGTTTCTGTCCCGTTTCTTTTCTGTGCACAAGGGCGCCTGCGATAAAGAAACAGACCATTGCCGCGACGGCAAGACAGATGCCGGCAATCGTATTGAATGATTTCAGTAATGAACTGGCAAACAGGATCAGCACAACCGCTGATGCGATCGCGCATCCGAATGCCAGGACAAAGAAGATATAGAACCAGACTGATCTGTTCTCCTTCTCTTTCTTTGCGCCGTATTCATTTCTGCTGTAAATCTTTGTCTGTCCTTCCGTACCGATCAGGGCAAGGCACATTCTCGCTGTCTGCATCATCTGCAGAGCTGCTTTCTGCACCGGTTCGGATAATTCCTGGTCATTGTACATGGAAAGAATTCTGCTCAGTTCATCTTCACAGACCTGTTCCGCCTGTTTCATTGTTTCGCAGCGTGAGATCTGTTGAAGGAAACGCTCTTTGTCTCCGCTGAATATCGTCTGCAGTGTTTTCATCTCAGATACCTCAGTCACAAAAATTTTATCACAAAGAGGACTGTCCTTTGAATTCTTGTTACAATATGCATGAGGAGAACACAAATTATTATGGAAGAAAACAGAATCGCAATCGTTGCCATCATCGTGGAAAATGCGGATGCCGTCATGGATCTGAACAGCATCCTGCATGAATTCAGCAGCTATATCATCGGACGCATGGGAATCCCTTACCGTGAGAAGAATCTGTCTCTGATCAGTATCGCAGTCGATGCGCCGAATGATGTCATCAGCACAATGACCGGCAAGCTCGGCCAGCTGGAAGGCATTACGGTAAAAGCGGCATACTCCAAGAAGTAACAGGCATATGAAAACGGCTCTCAGAAGCCGTTTTGCTTTGTTCAGAGAATGTGTTTCTTCAGATTACTTCGGACAGCGTCATTTTCTGTGATGTCATCCCTGTATTTGTGATGATCTCAGCAGTCTGTGCAGCTTTCCTGGTATGTTTCCGCTTTGAAGCCGATTCTGACGGTGTCTTCCGTCACGAGTACGGGACGCTTGACAAGCATGCCGTCGGAGGCAAGCAGCGCGAACATCTCATCCTCGCTCATCGTTTTCAGCTTTTCCTTCAGATTCATTTCCCGGTACAGCCTGCCGCTGGTATTGAACATCTTTCTCACATCAAGCTGTCCTTTTTTCTGCCATTCGCGCAGTTCTTTTTCTGTCGGATTGTTCTGGGAAATGTCTCTGATTTCATACGTGACATTGTTTTCATCAAGCCATTTCTTCGCATTGCGGCATGTGCCGCATTTCGGATACCATACAAACAGCATATTTTTCTCCTCTATATTCTTGTTCTCGCCACACGGTGGGCAATGTTCTGCCACAGGTGGCTGATGATGCCGATATCTTTCCGCAGTGACTGGGGAAGCGTGGGAATGCGGTCATACAGCAGTTCCAGATACTCGTACCATGTGTCATGGAAATCGAGAATCTCAATGGTCTGCGTCCGGGTGTATCCGTGCTTTGAAAGATACACGTCGCTGACCGATCCGCTCAATACCGCTTTGTACATGCCATTATCAATCGTAACGTTCACCGGCATGCCTGTTTTCAGATCTTCTCCCTCATCCAGATATACTCTGATTTTATGCTCTGTCATCAATGTTGTCACACCCTGATAGATTCTGCCCTTGTCATTGCCATGCGCCACTTCCACTGTAACAGGCTCCGCATCCGTCACCCGTACTGTTTCAGCGTCAGAGTCTCTGCCGTCAATCAGGAAGACCGCCATGATCAGGAAGTACAGATTCCGTACCAGCCAGAACAGAATCACTGCCATCGAGATCAGTCTTCCCGAATCAATCATCGCCAGAACGCGTATGATACCGATCAGTGATACCGCGATCAGAATCAGATACGGTGCCATTGCCCGCCAGTCCGTCTCTCTTCTGCCGGGTTTTCCGGATTTGTCCGTCACCTTGAAGGAGGACATTGTCATACCGAGCGTTTCTCTGATGATGGGCATCAGAAGGTGCGCCATCACGCTGGTTTCATAGATGCCGCTCCACTTCAGGGAAATCGTGTTTTTGCTTATATAGCGCAGGCAGACATCCTGCATGATGTACATCGGCAGCCAGAATACGAGCAGTTCCAGCCAGGTGCAGCTGAATACCGGAACAGCGAATGCCGCAAACAGCAATGGTGAAAGGATATAGATCAGATTCTTGATCGGTGAATACCAGTAGATCACAGAGCTCCAGTAGCTGATCTTCTGCCTCAGATGCAGTCCCTTCCTTCGGAAGATCTTCAGCTGTCTGGCAGTGGCGATCACGCCTCTGCCCCATCTTGTTCTCTGCTTGATATGTTCACGGAATGTATGCGGCGTCTGTCCGCTGGCCATCGGTTCAGAAAGTGCCAGGGATACGTATCCCTGCGATTCAATCAGAAGACCTGTCGCAAAGTCCTCGGTGATGGAACCGGTATAGAAACCGCCGATATCTTCCAGTGCTTTTCTTGAAAGAATGGTATTGGATCCGCCGTAGATCACACTGTTGGAAGAAGTCTTTGCGGCTTCAATTGTCCGGTAGAAGAAGTCCTGTTCATTCGGGGCTCTTTTTTCCGAATACAGCGCGTGCTGGAAGACGTCCGGATCATAGAAGCACTGCGGTGTCTGCAGAAGACCGAGATGAATCTGTTTTTCTGCCGGAAGATTCTGATTTCTCTTTTTACAGTCCACGAAATACGGAATCGTATTCAGAAGGAAATCACTTCTTGGAATCATGTCCGCATCAAACGTCACGACGTAAGGAGCGCTTGTTCTTGCCATTGCGGCATTGAGATTGCCGGCCTTTGCGCCAACATTGTCAGGTCTGTCAAAATAGCCGACACCCATCTCTTCCGCAAGTTTCCTCATCTCTTTTCTTCGGTTGTCATCACAAATCCAGATATGCACTTTCTTCAAATCAGGATAGCGCATGTGCACACATCCGTTGACTGTCTTTCTCAGCAGCTCCGCCGGTTCGTTGTATGTCGCGATGAAGATATCCACGTCCGGATATTCATCATCAGCGATGACAGGCAGCGGATGATCCTTCATTCCCAGAAGGTTTCTGTAAAGAACGAGCGATTCCGCATAGCCGAGCACCTCCACTGCAAGCAGAAGAAGATTCGCGGCCACAGGGATGATTCCTTCTCCATGAGGGATGGAATACATCACTCTCCAGCAGAGATACACAAGAGTGAAGAAGGCACTGAGCGCCAGAAGAATCTTTGAAAGCATCAGGAAGACTTTCTTCTTTCCGGAAACCTCATGGCTGAACAGATCATCATAGGTTTTCAGCCTGCCTTCTGTCAGCTTCTTTTCCATCTGAAGAAATCCCAGAGAAACAAACAGGACTGCCGCCCCGATCAAAGCGAATCCAGCCCAGCTGAATACCGGCTCCGCCCCTCGTAAGCCAAGCGAATCGGAAAGCCATGACTGGAATTCCGAACGTCTGCTTTTTTCCACGATGCCTTCTTCATAAGGGATTGTCTTTGGATCCGCGCCGCGGATCAGATCTCTGACCCATGTGCCTGACAATGTCAGCTCATCATCCTCCGGAACATGATCCGGCTTGAAGCCGGGCTTGAAGAAAGCGGATGATTCATCTTTGTCGGAAAGGCTCCAGACGGCATAGCTGATCTTCTTTTCCTTCAGATAGGAAAACCACTGCACGGCGGAATCAAGATTTATTGTTCCGTCTCCTGAGGCCTCACTGATGCCGCACTCGCTGATGAAAACCGGAAGACCTGCCTCATATGCGGCTTTCAGCTCACCGAGCAGTCCTTCATGGTGAGTGGCAGTATAGAAGTGCAGAACATACATCACATTTTCAAAATCCAGCGGACGCATCTGCGCGCTGCCGAGGTTTCTGTCAAATTCCGGTGTGCCGACCGTAATGATGGAACTGGGAGCGTTCTTACGGATCAGTGGTATGATCTCATTTGCATACCTTGCGACATCCGACCAGTCCGTTTCGCCGTTTGGCTCATTGCATATTTCGTAGATAAGATTCGGAATATCCCCGTACTTTTCAGAAATCATCGCAAAGAATTCGGCTGCCTGGGCCTTGTTCATATTCGGATCATAATCATGAAGAATATGCCAGTCGACAAGCACGTACATATCTGCGGAGATTGCCGCATCAATGCCCTTGATCAGCAGGGACAGACTCTCATCTTTATCTTCTCCGCAGTAAATCTCCGAATACATCGCAAAGCGGATGAAATTGCAGTTCCAGTCATCGGAAATATCTCTGATGAATTCTGCATTGATAAAGTCCGGATACCATGTCAGTCCATGGGTGCTGACACCTCTCAGCTGCACTTCGTTTCCGTCTTCATCTGCCAGCACAGATTCCTGCACATGGAGATCCTGTCTCTGAAGGTCTCGCTGTGTCTGCCGGATATGTGACTTCCGCATTGGTATGAGAAAACCATACCGGCACAAGCAGGCAGATCAGTAACAGGCATATGATTTTTCTGATTGTGATTTTCATGATCTGAATCTCTTTTCTTTTTTATTATAACGGGTTTCACGCATGGCATCATTCTTTAATCTTCTTTGAAGGCCATTTACACAGGAAACAGCCTGTATTATCATGTTCTCAATGAGGGAGTAATCCATGGGTGTTCCCATTGCGCAGATCAACAGTACGGCAATCCCTGGTCTGCGTGTCAGGATGAGACTCATGCGCAGCTTCACTGTGCACGATGATCCCGCAGTCAGTATGATTCCGGATACAGTGAATGCTGTATCCGTTTTTTGGAGGAAGAACAGATGTTAACAGTAGAACATGTAACCAAGCGCTATGGAAAAACAACGGCATGCGATGACCTGTCATTCACGCTGAATGAAGGCAGTGTCACCATTCTCCTGGGTCCTAACGGCGCCGGTAAAAGCACGATCATGAAATCCATCATCGGATTTCTGAAGTATGAAGGAAAGATTACAGTCGGAAGATATCAGAACAAGACAAAGGAAGCCAAGCGCATCCTCGGTTATATTCCTGAACTGCCTTCCCTGTATCCGAACCTGACGGTCTCGGAACACATGGAGTTTCTGGCAAGGGCATACAAGCTGAAGGATTATAAGGCATACGCCGATGAGCTGTTTGAAAGATTCGAGCTTTCTGACAAGAAAAAGAAATTCGGCGATGAGCTGTCCAAGGGTATGCAGCAGAAACTGAATCTCTGCATGGGACTGCTTCCGAAGCCGGAAGTGCTGCTTCTGGATGAACCGATGATCGGTCTTGATCCGCATGCGATCAAGCAGCTGAAAAACATGATTGAAGAAATGCGGGAAGAAGGAAAGACACTGCTTGTCAGTACCCACATCATCGACAGCGTCGATATGCTGTGGGATCATACGCTGATCATGCAGAACGGAAAGATCCGCTGCAGTATTTCCAGAGAGGAGCTGGAAGCACAGGGCAAAACGCTGGAAGAGCTGTTCTTCGAAGTGACAGAAGGCATCGGCCAGGAAGAGATGACGGAAAGCGAAGAAGACACAGAAGGAGCTGAACAGTTATGAGACTGTTTCTGTATTATTCCCTGCACTCTCTGTTCAACCAGCTGCGCAAGCTGTTCAAGACATGGGTGCTTGTGTTCATCATTGTATGCGGTCTGATCGGCGGACTGATTGGCTTTGGCGCCGCGACGCTGGAGGATGCCGCCGGTCCCTCCGATGACCCTTATGCGGAAATCGATTTCCCGGAAGAAGACATGCCGGAAGAGGAATTCGACATGTGGGGTGAGCTCGGCATCACAGCCGGGGATGGGCTGGAACTGGCAGCCGGTGCCATCATCCTGATCGTATTTGCCTCCCAGGCAATCAGCGCTGATAAAAACGGCAGTAAGATCTTCCTGCCGGCAGACGTCAACCTTCTCTTCTCCGCTCCCCTGAAGCCGCAGTCGGTGCTGCTGTTCCGCCTTGGAACACAGATCGGCACGATGCTGGCGGGAAGCCTTTACCTTCTCTTTCAGATACCGAATCTTGTACATAATGTCGGATTTGATCTGTGGACTGTGCTGGCAATCTTTGCGGCATGGTTCATGAC
>ONSK01000139.1 GCA_900320455.1 uncultured Erysipelotrichaceae bacterium
AGGCTTCATCGATCAGATCGATTGCCTTGTCCGGCAGGAATCTGTCGGTGATGTATCTGTTGGAGAGAACCGCAGCGGCAATGATCGCTTCATCCTTGATCTGCACGCCGTGGTGTGATTCAAAGCGGTCTTTCAGACCTCTGAGAATACTGATGGTATCTTCCACAGAAGGTTCCTGAACCATGATCTTCTGGAAACGTCTTTCCAGCGCTCTGTCCTTTTCAATATACTTTCTGTATTCATCGAATGTCGTTGCGCCGATGCATTTCAGTTCTCCTCTTGCCAGCATCGGCTTGAGAAGATTTGCGGCATCCATGGAGCCTTCCGTCTTGCCGGCACCGACAAGATTGTGAATCTCATCAATGAACAGGATAATGCCGCCGTCTGCTTCCTGTACCTGCTTCAGAACACCCTTCAGACGTTCCTCATATTCACCGCGGTACTTGGCTCCGGCAATCAGCGCGCCCATGTCCAGTTCAATCAGCCGCTTGTCCTTGAGCCCGAGCGGTACGTCACCGTTCATGATACGCCACGCAAGTCCTTCGACAATTGCCGTTTTACCGACGCCCGGTTCACCGATCAGAACCGGATTGTTCTTTGTCTTTCGTGAGAGGATCTCAATCACCCTGCGGATTTCCTCGTCCCTGCCGATGACAGGATCGATCTTTCCGTCCCGGACATCTTTGACAAGATCATGTCCGTACTTCTCCAATGCATCAAGCTGGCTTTCATTGGTCTTTTCATCCATGGTAACACCCCCTCTTCTTTCCTTTTCGGCCTGCAGTACCTTATTGGCATCTAGACCTGTTTTGTTTCTGATTTCCTTGACGGCAGGCGTTTCTGTTTTCATGATGCCTGCCAGAAGAACTGCGGAACTCATATATGTGTCCTTCAGCTGTTTCATGAGTTCCAGAGCGTTCTGATACGCCTGTGACAAACCTCTTGAGAGAACAGGCTCACTTCCTCCCTGCACGCTCGGCAGGGTATCCAGATATCTGTTTACGATCTGCAGCATTTCCTTTGCGGAAACACCCGTTCTTTCCCAGATACCGCTCAGCGCGTCGTCCTCAAGCATCGCTGCCAGCACATGTTCAGCAGTCAGTTCGCTGTGATGTTTTTCCTGTGCTTTGGTCAAAGCAACCATGATGAAAGACTGCAGCTGTTCCGTCATCTGCTCGATATTCATATATGCCGCCTCCTTGTATTATTTTCAGGAAAAATTCTTCTTGAACCGCTCCCAGATGGTTTCGGATCCTTTTCCGTTTTCAAGTTCCTGGAGCTGTCTGTATAACTCTTTTTCCTTTCTGGTAAGATTCTCGTCGACTTTTACATTGACGATGACGATCTGATCTCCCTTCTTGCCAGTTCTGACATCCGGTACGCCCTTTTCCTTCAGGCGGAACTGTTTGCCGTTCTGAGTGCCTGCGGGGATCTTCATTGTCACATCGCCGTAGATTGTCGGGATATCAACGCTTGTGCCGAGTGTCGCATTGACAGCGGAAACAGGAATCGTCAGATAGATGTTTCTGCCGTCACGTTCAAACTGCTCATGCGGCTGTACATTGACCTCGATATAAAGGTCGCCGTTCGGACCGCCGTTGGTTCCTCTTTCACCTTTGCCCTGCACACGCAGCTGCTGTCCGGAATTGATGCCGGCAGGAATAGTCACTTCCACATCCGTTCTTCTTCTGTTGTATCCGGCACCGCGGCACTGCGGGCATACTTTCTTGATCTTCTTGCCTGTACCGCGGCAGTCAGGACAAACGCCCTGTGTCTGGAAGACACCGAATGCGGTTCTCTGCTGGGTAATCACCGTACCGGACCCGTGGCAGGCAGGACATGTTTCGATATCCTTGCTGCTGGCAGCGCCGCTTCCTCCGCAGGCCTCGCATGTTTCATCCACGGTGATATTGATGGTTTCCTTCTTGCCGAAGCACGCGTCCATGAATGAAATATTCATGCGCATAAACTTGTCATCGCCGCGGGTCGGCGCATTTCTTCTGGAGGAACGGGAGGAAGATGAAGAGAATCCGCCCATGCCGCCGCCGAAGAATGATGAAAAGATATCGCCCAAATCATCAAAGCCGCCGCTTGTGAATCCGTCAAAGCCGCCGAATCCGCCGGCCTGGCCGTTGACACCGGCAAAGCCGAACTGATCATAGTTTGCTTTTTTCTGAGGATCGCTCAGAACTTCATAAGCCTCGTTGACTTCTTTGAATTTATCCGCTGCATCCGGTGCCTTGTTGATATCCGGATGGTATTTCTTTGCCAGGGAGCGGTATGCCTTCTTGATTTCATCTTCAGTGGCATTTTTCGACACACCCAGCACTTCATAATAATCTCGTTTGTCCGCCATAGATCAGCCTGCCTTTCCTGATAATTGCAGAATGCGGGATACTACGGTCCCGCATTCCGTTTTATGATTTTCAGTTCTTTTCGCTGAAATCAGCGTCAACTACATCATCATTGCCGGCGTGTCCGCTGCCGTTGGAAGTTTCCGGACCTGCACCGCCTGCGAAGCCGCCTGCTGACTGAGCGCCCTGGTTCTGATACATTGCCTGCGCCATGTCATTCGCAGCCTTCTCAAGAGCATCGAGCTTTGTCTTCAGTGTGTCCATATCGTTTGCGTCAATCGCAGCCTGCAGCTCATCTCTGAGCTTCTTGACTTCCGCCTTCTGTTCGGCTGTGACATTCGGATTGTCTGAATTCAGTGTCTCATCAATCTGGTTGATGAAGCCCTCTGCTCTGTTCTTTGTCTCAATATCCTGTCTGCGCTTGTCATCTTCCGCCTTATGCGCCTCAGCCTCTTTCACCATTCTGTCGATCTCATCATCAGAGAGTCCGGAAGAATTCGTGATCGTAATGGACTGCTTGCGGTTTGTGGCCTTGTCGACTGCGGATACATTTACGATACCGTTGACATCGATATCGAATGTGACTTCGATCTGCGGTACGCCGCGGCGTGCCGGTGCGATGCCGGACAGCTGGAAGTTGCCCAGTGTCTTGTTGTCGGCTGCATTTGCACGCTCACCCTGCAGGACATGGATGTCTACAGCCGGCTGATTGTCAGCTGCTGTGGAGAAGATCTGTGACTTGGAAGTCGGAATCGTTGTATTTCTCGGAATCAGAACTGTCATGACGCCGCCGAGTGTCTCAATACCAAGGCTTAACGGTGTAACGTCAAGCAGCAGGACGTCCTTGACATCACCTGCCAGGACAGCGCCCTGGATGGCAGCACCAATAGCGACGCACTCATCAGGGTTGACAGACTTGTTAGGCTCCTTGCCGAGTTCTCTTCTGACAGCTTCCTGGACTGCCGGGATACGTGTGGAACCGCCGACGAGCAGGACCTGATCAAGCTCGCTGCTGGAAAGACCTGCATCACTTAATGCCTGTCTGACAGGAACCATTGTCTTTTCAACGAGGAACTTTGTCATTTCCTCAAACTGCGCACGGCTCAGTGTAGCCTCAAGATGCAGAGGGCCTTCCGCACCGGCGGAGATAAACGGCAGAGAGATCTGTGTCTGTACCATACCGGACAGATCCTTCTTTGCTTTCTCAGCTGCCTCCTTGAGCCTCTGCATTGCCATGCGGTCGTTTCTGAGGTCTACTCCGTTCTCCTTGGCGAACTCGTCTGCCATCCA
>ONSK01000194.1 GCA_900320455.1 uncultured Erysipelotrichaceae bacterium
GGCAATGCTCAGGGTTGTTTCCGTCTGGCCGAAGCCTTCCGCGATCTGCAGGCCGGTTGCCTTTTCAAACTGGTAGAAGACTTCCGGGTTGAGTGCTTCACCGGCAGTTGTCGCATGATGGATGGAAGAGAGATCGTACTTTGTCAGATCCTTCTTGATCAACATGCGGTACATGGTCGGCGGCGCGCAGAATGTCGTGATGTGATATTTCGCAAACATCGGCAGGATCTTTTCGGCATCGAATCTGTCGAAGTCATATACGAACACAGCGCCTTCATTGAGCCACTGTCCGTACAGCTTTCCCCACAGTGCCTTACCCCAGCCGGTTTCAGAGATTGTGAAGTGCAGACCATCTTTTTCCACCCAGTGCCAGTACTTGGCTGTCACGAAGTGGCCGAGGGCGTATTTGTAGCTGTGTGTTGCGATCTTCGGATAGCCGGTGGTGCCGGATGTGAAGAACATGATCATCGGATCGTCTCCGCACGGTGTATCCTCAGTGCGGCGGAAGCGTCTTGAGAAGAAGCCGTACTCACTGTTGAAGTCGTGCCATCCCTCGCGCGGTTCACCGACGATGATCTTCGCAAGAGAAATACCGAGTTTTTCTTCTGCTTTTTCCACCTGATGAGAGGTATCACCGTCGCCTGTGCAGACAATGGCGCTGACACCGGCGGAGGAGAAGCGGTATTCAAAGTCATGATCGAGCAGCTGGTTGGTTGCCGGAATGGCAATGGCGCCGATCTTGTGCAGGGCAAGGATTGAGAACCAGAACTGGTAATGTCTCTTCAGAACAAGCATGACTCTGTCGCCTTTTTTGATGCCGAGCGACGTGAAATAGTTCGCTGTCTGGTTGGAGGCGTCCTTGATCTCCTTGAACGTGAAGCGCTTTTCAGTCATGTCATTTGCGACATGGATCATCGCCAGCTTGTCAGGATGCTTGCGGGCGATCTCGTCAACGATATCAAACGCGAAGTTGAATTCCTCGGCATGATCGAAGGACAGGGATTTCAGCACGCCGTTTTCGTCTTCCTGCGGCTTGATGAACTTGTCGGCGATCAGCGGTTCGCTCATCGGACGGATATATACATTGGCTTCCGGGCTTTCCGCCTGCACGTGCTTCGCCACGGCGCTCTGTTCTTCCTCGGTGGTTGCCATGATCATCGCCAGGAATGTGCATTCCTCATTGTTCAGGGCAATCATGCCGTGCGGCGTGGAGGATTTATAGAAGATGCTGTCGCCTTCATGAAGCACTTCCACATTGTCGCCGACTCTGATCTTTAAAGATCCCTTCAGGACAAGGTCGAATTCCTGTCCGGCGTGGGTTGTGGTATGAATCGGCTCATGCTGGAGCTTTTCGGAATACTGGTAGGTGACCCAGTACGGAGTCGCAAGCTTCTGACGGAAAAGCGGCGCCATATTCTGAATCAGGATGCCGTCCTCACTGGCAGTTGTGACACCCATGCCTTTTCTTGTGACGGTATAGCTGGAAAGATTCGCTGCGCGTCCTTCCAGAAGCTCCGTCAGTTCGACGTTCAGAGCAAGGGCGCTCTTGTGCAGAAATGTAAATGGAAGATCGGCTTTGCCGGACTCATACTCCTGGTAAGTCTTCTCGTCCACTTCTGTCAGCTCTGCCATTTTTGCTGTGCTGTAGCCGATGATCTCGCGCATTTCATGAATACGCTGCGCAACTTCCATCAGCTGTCCTGTTGACTGTTCCATAATGCCCTCCTGGTAACAAAAAACGTCTCAGGAAACAAATCCTGAGACGAATAGTTCATATCCGCGGTACCACTCAATTTGCAGGAATACTCCTGCCGCCTTCAGATCCAGTCAGATCCTATCCCTGTAACGCGGGCGAACGTGGATGTCTACTTGCATATGCTTTCGGATCCCGGCTCGGAAGTGATCGGCAAATTGAAGTTACACGCTGCCGGCTCGCACCATCCGCCGGCTCTCTTCAAGCAGTTTCTTCTGCCATCTTCGTCATAGCCTTTTTATGTGACTGAGAAAAAAATACCATTAAGCCGTTTCTGTGTCAATGAACTTTTTTCAATATTAATGAAACTTTTTCAGATGATAATTAGCAGCGCTTACAGTATCTGTTTTTTAACAATATTTATATGTTTTTTCTGTAAACTTTGCTATGATACAACAGACAAAAACGGAGGAATATAGTATGGATAACAACAAGCGTCCTGAAACAATGGAAAGAATTACCACACCGGCTCTTGCCCTGAAGTTTATTGATGAACAGGTTGCAGCAGTCAGAGAACAGGTTAAAGACGGCAAAGTTCTGCTCGCTCTTTCCGGCGGCGTTGACTCTTCAGTCGTAGCAGCGCTTCTGATCAAGGCAATCGGTCAGAACCTTGTATGTGTACACGTCAACCACGGCTTCCTGAGAAAGGGAGAACCGGAACAGGTCATCGAAGTATTCCGCAACCAGATGAATGCCAATCTGATCTATGTCGACGCAGCTGACAGATTCATCGATAAAGTCGCAGGCGTTACAGATCCGGAAGAAAAGAGACACATCATCGGTGAAGAGTTCATCAAGGTATTTGATGAAGAAGCAGCCAAGCTTACAGGCATTCACTTCCTCGGACAGGGAACAATCTATCCTGATATTCTCGAAAGCGAGAAGGGCATCAAGGCACATCACAACGTCGGCGGACTTCCGGCAGAGATGGGCATGGAACTGGTTGAACCGGTCAAGCTTCTCTACAAGGACGAAGTACGCGTTGTCGGCAAGGCGCTCGGTCTGCCGGACAACATGGTCTACAGACAGCCGTTCCCGGGACCTGGCCTTGCGGTCAGAACACCGGGTGCCATCACCCGTGAAAGACTGGAAGCAGTCAGAGAAAGTGATGCGATCCTGCGTGAGGAATTTGAAAAGAACGGTCTGCAGGGCAAGGTATGGCAGTACTTCACACTGGTTCCTGATTTCAAGAGCACAGGCATCAAGGACGGAAAGCGCTCCTTTGAATACTTCGTTGTTATCCGCGCTGTCAATACAACAGACGCAATCGAAGCAAGCATTGAGGAAATCCCTTACAGCCTGCTGAAGCACATCACGGAAAGAATCACTCATGAAGTCAAGGGCGTCAACCGTGTTCTCTATGATCTGACACCGAAGCCTACCGGAAC
>ONSK01000215.1 GCA_900320455.1 uncultured Erysipelotrichaceae bacterium
CCAGATGTCCGGTGAATACCACCGGGAATCTGCACAGGCATAGTCATTGACACCAACCCCCATCAAAGATGTTTTCGTTATGCCTTCCTTTCAGTCAGGAAGGTTCTTTTCGTTCTGAATTTTCAAAGATCTCTAACATTGACAGTGTCTGCTTGCTTTCAGTCTCATGATTTCATCAGCCACCAGGCTGTGCAGGTTTCAGTTTTCATAAACTTTAGACACTATCTTTCTGACATTGCGGGCAGTAGTAGCTGCTTCTGCCCCCGATGCGTTTCATTTTTATCGTACTGCCGCAGATCCGGCAGATCTTCTGTTCATGAACCATGCAGTCATTCTGGAAGAGCCCTGTTACTCCAAGTGAGGAAGTATAGCTGCGGATGGTCGTTCCGCCAGCCAGGATTGCCCTGTGCAGGATGGTTCTGGTATTGTCGGCAATTGCCGCGGCATCCGCATTTGTGATCCGGTGACAGTTTCTGCCGGGACGCAGATGAGATGCGAAAAGGATCTCGTCCGCGTAGATGTTGCCGATGCCGGCGGTGAAGCTTTGATCCAGCAGCATTGTTTTCAGCGGTGTATTGCGGCTGCGGGCATATGCTTTCACATATGCGCCGGTATATGTTTCATCAAACGGTTCCGGACCAAGATTCCGGAATCGGCTGAAATCCGTATCCAGCGGAAAGATTTCCATCCTTCCGAATTTGCGGGTGTCGTTGTAGCGCAGCTGGCTTCCGTCATCAAGATCAAAGAGGACATGCATATGCCTTGTCAGCGGTTCGGAAGGATCCATTACATAGAATTTTCCTTCCATTCTGAGATGGCATACAAGCGTGCAGTCCGTCATCCGGAAGATCAGATACTTTCCTCTTCTCTCAAATTCCCGGAAGGTCTGATTCTTCAGCTGCTGTTCAAACTCAGCCGGATCACCTTCAATGATTTTCGGATACCGTACAGTAACATTTGTCACGGTACGTCCGCCGATCATTCTCTCCAGCGTTCTGACAACTGTCTCAACCTCTGGCAGTTCCGGCATCTTTACTTGGCCTCATACCATGTGGAGCCGACTGCGCATTCCGCGCTGAGCGGTACTTTCAGCGTCATGGCATGTTCCATGCCTTCGGCAATCAGTTTCTCCATCATCTCTTTTTCATCTTCAGGAACATTGAAAATCAGTTCGTCGTGCACCTGCAGGATCATGCGGCTTCTGACACCGGCTTCTTTCATCGCTTTGTCGATATGAATCATCGCGATCTTGATGAGGTCAGCAGCCGATCCCTGAATCGGCGCGTTCATGGCAGCGCGCTTGCCGAATTCACGGACCATTCTGTTCTTGTCCCTGATTTCGGGAATCTCACGTCTTCTGCCGCAGAGTGTTTCAACATATCCGTTCTTCTCGCAGAATTCCACAAGGGATTCCATGTAGCTGCGGATACCCGGATACTTTTTATAATATGTGTCAATGAATTCAGCTGCTTCACGGCGGCTGACACCGAGCTGTTCTGCCAGGCCGAAGTCACTGATGCCGTATACGATTCCGAAGTTGACTGTCTTCGCCTGTCTTCTGTCAGACGCTGTGACTTCCTCTTCCGTTTTATCAAAGACATCCATCGCTGTTTTCGTATGAATATCAATTCCTGCATTGAAGGCATCAATCAGCGCCTTTTCATCAGCCATATGTGCCAGCATACGCAGTTCGATCTGATGATAGTCACTGGAGATCAGCACACAGCCCTCATCCGGCAAAAATGCCTTGCGGATCTCTCTGCCCTGCTCATCACGGACGCTGATGTTCTGCAGGTTCGGTTCACTCGAAGACAGTCTTCCTGTCTGCGTTGCGCACTGGTTGTACAGCGTATGGATCCTGCCGTCCTTCTGGATATATTTCTTCAGACCTTCCGCATATGTGCTGTAAATCTTGGAAAGCTTGCGGTAGACAAGAATATGATCGATGACTGGATGAACCCCGGCCAGCTTTTCCAGCACGTCAGCTGATGTGCTGCGCTTCTTGCCGGAAGGAAGACCGAGTTTGTCATAGAGGATTTCGCCAAGCTGTTTCGGTGAATTGAGGTTGAATTCACATCCGGCAAGGTCAAAGATTTCCCTCTGTTCGGCATTGATCTTTGCCAGCGTCTCATCAGCGATTCTGTTCAGGATCGCATTCTCGCAGCGGATACCGACTTCCTCCATTTCAAACAGGATTGGTGAAAGCGGAAGCTCGATTTCCCGGTAGAGCTTTTCGATCTTTCTGCTTGTGATATCCGGCATTGTCAGCTCTTTCAGCTTCCGGATGTTCTCAGCCGATGAACATGCATATTCTTTCTGCAGTTCCTCATCGATGATCAGAAGCGGCTTGGAAGGTTTTCCGTAAACCTCTTCCCTGGATACAGCTGTGCTCAGCCCGTATTTCTCCATGATCTTTTCAGTGCTTGTCAGCGTAGAATCCGCAAGTGAGGCAAGGATCATGGCATCATCATGGAATGTGATTTCAATTCCCGCCTTTTTCAGCAGATGCATGTTTCTCTTGATATCGTAGCCTGTCTTGTACGGTGTTTCCGCCTTCAGATACGCAAGCAGCGCTGTATCACTGCGGGCGTCCTCCAGGCTGATATAGTATCTGCCTGTAGCATTCGCAAGCGCGAAGCCGTTTGCCTCGGCAGTCAGGAAGGATCCGCCTGTTTCATCGATATAGACGGCGCATTCCTCTTTCAGCATTTCTTCCGGAATCTTGTTCACACGCATGGCGGAAACAGCTGTTTCCGCAGGCTTTTCTTCTTCAGCCGGCGCTTCTTCCGTGATGTATCCGGCAAAGCGCTGGGCAAGCATATTCATATCCAGTGACTTCAGGAATCTGACAACACCGCTGTAATCCGGTGTAAAGGCAAGATCCTCATCAGAAAGATCCAATGCTACATCGCGTCTGATCGTTGCCAGCGTCTTGCTGAGAAGCGCGCTTTCGTGACCTGCCATGATTTTCTTCTGCAGAGCCCCTTTCAGTTCATCTTCATGTGCAAGCACATTTTCCACTGTTCCGTATTCCTGCAGAAGCTTGATGGCTGTCTTTTCACCAATGCCCGGAATACCCGGAATGTTGTCGCTCTTATCACCCATCAGACCTTTCATGTCAATGATCTGCAGAGGCGCGATACCCATCTGTTCCCTGAGCGCATCAGGGGTCATCAGATCCATATCGGTAAGACCTTTTTTCATCAGTACGACTGTCGTCGTATCATCGATCAGCTGCAGCATGTCATGATCGCTGGTCAGAATATATGTCTGGTATTTATCAGCCATCTTCGCAGATACCGTTCCGATCAGATCATCCGCTTCAATATCCTGCATTTCCACCCATTTGACGGCAAAGGCATCCAGCAGATCTCTCGCCATCTGAAACTGCGGAACAAGATCTTCCGGGGCAGGCTTTCTGCCGCCCTTGTAATCCGCATACAGCTCATGGCGGAATGTATGCTTTCCGGCATCGAACGCAATCAGCATTCCGTCAGGTTTGACAATATCAATTGCTTTCTGAAGCATGGACGCAAAACCGAAAACGGCATTCGTCGGCAGTCCCTGCTTTGTGGTCATCGGCTTGCCGTACACTGTTGCGTAATATGCTCTGAAGAGCATGGAGTTTCCGTCAGTCAGAAGAAGTTTTTTCATACATACCTCCAGTCAGATGAAACTGCCGGCAGCACTGCCGGCAGTATTCTATTCATTTGGCGATGCGGAAATACCTGTTTTCATTGTCTCAAGGACACTCAGGTTTTCATACATCAGCGAAAGATAGTCACGTCCTGACGCTTCATCGGCAGCCGTCAGGCTTGACAGATTATTCAGCTCAACCCTGGTCAATGAAAGCTCTTCCTGGAGCCGGTTGAACAGATCGACCATGTCAGGTGTCATGTTCGGTTCATAGACGATATACCGAACACCATCCTGCAGGATTCTTGATTTGATTGCTTCAAGCTGCGCTTCATCCGGCAGCACGCCGAATTTTGAAAGCATGACCGGATATACCTGGAATCCGTATGTTTTCTGCCAGTTGCCGAAGCTTGCGCTCATGGAGACAAAGCGGATCTCCTGGTGTCCGCTGATCAGGCTTGTGGAAAGCGCCTGATACTGGGCATCCAGATTGATCAGATCTGTCTCCAGCTTTTTCAGATTCTCATTGAAGCGGTCGGTATCCTCGGGATATGTCCGGCACAGCCAGGAATGAATTGATTTCGCCATGCTGAGCATCGCGATCGGATCATTCCACAGATACAGATCCAGCGCATCGGTATCGATGGTCAGGAACTCATTTCCCTTGTAGTACGGGGATTCAATGAACGTCACGTCACCATCGGTGATGACCTGCGTATATCTCTGGAAATGATATACCGCATTCAGGCTGGAAAGATCGATATTGTAAATACCGGATTCCCGTACGTCATCGCCATATACCGTGAGATACGGTTCCAGCGATCCGATATGGAAGAACACGGCATGATCACTCAGCACGTCCTCATAGTCTTCAATGATCTGCGCCTTCTGCGCGATCATGTGTTCCTGCTGAAGCGAAACAGCGGGAACGGAATTGCCGGCAAGACGGCTGATCAGATAGCCGATCGGATACACTGTATAGACGATTCCGTTTCTGATTGAGGAGCATCCTGACAGCGGCATGACAATCAGCACAAGACTCAGAAAAGCAGTCAGTATTTTTTTCATGATTTAACCTCCTCTTTCGTTTCAGCAGACGGTTCGCTGTACATTCTGAAGATCACACGGATTGCCAGCATCGCCGGAATTGCGATCATGATTCCCGGAATACCCAGTATCGTATTTCCGGCGAACAGAGCGAACAGCGCCATCAACGGCGAAATGTTCGTATTTCTGGAATGCACGATCGGAGAGACAACATATTCATCCACATTCGAAAGAACCAGGATCATGACAATCAGGGCAATGATATTGCCTGTCGGCAGTGTCAGTGATGTCAGGATACCGATCAGATTGACAAATGTGGGACCGATATACGGAATCAGTATGGAAACAGCAGTCAGGATCGCGAGAATCAGCCAGTCGGTATTTCCAACCAGGAAATACAGAAGCGCGTATTCCACGGCTCTGATGACCATCAGAATCAGCATCGAGCGGATGTAGTCGCTGATCTCTCCGTTGACAGAGATCAGACCCTGATGGAATTTCGGACTGATCTTCATGGAAATCCGGAAGATAGTGTTTTTGATCTTCTCCCAGGAGAACATCATGAAGATCGAGATAATGACCGAGAACAGCGAGATCGTGATAATGCTGAGTGTCTGGGTAAGCAGTCCCGGAAGATTCGGGATGATTCCCTTGACGTCACTTAGCATTTCCACTGCCGCGTTTGTGATTCTGGAGATGAAATCCGGAACTCCGTTTTCATACATGGCTTCCATCTGGCTGCTGATCCATCTGACGCCGCTGATGATGGAGTTGATAAACGAAGCGGAGCGGTCCGCAAGCGTCGGCACCAGCGAAGAAAGAATCCATGCCAGAATCGCGAGAATCACGATATAGACAAGCGGAATCATGACCTTGCGGGGAATTCCCTTCTTTTCACCGATCCGCACCGGATAGCGCAGCACATAGGCAATGACAAATCCGAAAATAAACGGTCTGAAGATATTCCAGATCATGGAAAGAAGGCCGTTCCATACTGCCCCAGTCGCCTGAAACAGCCAGACGATCATCAGAACAAGGACAACCTTGAAAAGTCCCTTGAGAGACAGATCTTCACGTATCTTTTCAATCAGTCTGGACAGTATGTTCATAGCAGCTCCTTTCGGAATATTATATCAATCTTTCACGCTTCCTTCCACGCAATCTTCCATGATTCCCTGCATGTGAAAACTCAGCCAGCCTGACTGGGTGATGATCAGATGATCCAGAACCTTCACTCCCATGATCATTCCGGCCTTGATCAGCCGCTTTGTCAGGTACAGATCATTTTCACTCGGTGTCAGGATTCCGCTTGGATGGTTGTGCACAAGAATGATATCCGTACTGTTCATCAACAGCGCTTCCCGGAAGATCTCCCGCGGGTATACCCCGCTCATATCGACTGTTCCGATAAACAGCGTCCGGTAGCCGATGATCTGCATGGCTTTATTCAGATAGACAGCCAAAAACTTTTCCTGCATTGATGAGCCGATTTCCTTTTTCAGCCATTCCGCAAGACACGAGGGTTCATTCATGACATCGATGTTCTCGGTGGATTCAAGCGAAGATCTCCGTGAGAGCTCAAAACATGAGATCAGCTGCAGCGCCTTAACCTCGGAGATTCCTTTGACGGAAACGAATTCACTGATATCCATGCGCGATAATCTCGCGATGGAACCTGCTTTCTGCAGAAGGATCTCTGCCGTATCCTCGGCAGAAATACCTTTCGAGCCGGTGCGCAGGATCACTGCCAGCAGCTCCTTGTTGCTGAGTGTACGGATGCCGTACTTCAATGCTTTTGCCCGCGGACGTTCCGCTTCGGGCATTTCTCTGATCAGAACCATAATAAAACCTCCTGTCTGTATATATGCATTTCAGGAGGTTTTTCTGCATGAATTTTCAGAGAATTCCGAATAAACCGAATACCAGGGAAACGGCAAGGATCATCAGAATGCACTGGAAGATGGATTTGTTCTTCTTCGTCAGCATGTCATAGCACAGCCAGACAGTGCATACACCGGCAATACCAGGCAGCACTGAGGCAAGCACAGCGTTCATGTCGAATGTTCCGTTGACTGTAACGATTCTGAATGCCGGAGCTGTATCCGCCGCGAATACGGCTGTCATTGCACCGACCATGAAGATGCCTGCGATCCTTGCGGCATGTGTCAGCTGTTCACGGTGTCTGATCAGACCTTCAAACGCCCGGGTTCCCCTGCTGTAGCCTGTATTGATCAGCACCATGCGGCAGATCACGGAAACAACAGCCGGGATCAGGAAGGCAATCACTGCGCCGAGCGCATTGCCGTCCATCGCAATCAGCGCGCCGTAGATTCCGCATGCCGGGATCAGAAGGCTCTTGAAGAGGACATTGCCAAGACCCAGAGAAAGCGCGGAAACAGAGCTGCGGAAGGAACGGATCGCTTCAAGATCCGCCTTCTGCTGTTCCAGAGAGAGAACAGCACCCATCGCAAGCGTGGAAAGATATGCGCCGGTATTGACGTATTCAAGATTGTGTCCCATCGCAAGCGCGAGATCTTCTTCATCGGTATGAATCTTCTTGAGACCGGGCATCATTGCCCAAAGCCAGCCAATAGATTCACCTGTTTCACCATTGAAGGAAGCATCGATCAGGAATGAACGCAGAGCAATGGAACGAAGTGTTTTTCGATCAAGAGGATACGCTTCATTCTTATCCTTGTAAGAACCTGTTCCTACCACCATTTCTGTCCGCCTCCCTTCTGTGTTTTCATCGGTGTCTCATCTTTGACAGCCTGATGATAATCATATGCCGCAGCACCGAATGCCGCTCCTGCACAGATGACAAGAGCCGCAGCCGGGCTGATGGCTGCTGTGATCATGGAACCTGCGGCAGCACCTGCCCAGAACGCGCCTTTCATGTCCTTGACGGAAAGGTTTCTCAGCAGTACGGCAAAGCCGACACACGGCATCAGTGAACCTGCCATGCACAGTGCTTTATAGACCCATTCGTATTTCTCTGCCATCAGAACGATGTTCTCGGCATTTGCACTGACAGCATTCTGCATCAGCACAGCGATCACGGCAGATACTGCGGCAGCGATCAGCAGCGGCAGAAAATGCGTGACTGCAAGCTTCTTCTCATTGCGTGTTTCAGCTGCGTTTCTGGCTGAAGGAAGCAGTGAGATATTCACAATGGACAGCTGATGGTTGAGACCTGTACCGGCTGCGATCAGCACCGGCGCAAAGCCTGCGGCGGCCTGCGCGTCAAGTCCTGCGGTTGCTGTCAGGATGACAGCGGCAGCACTGGCAAATACATAATTCCTGCGGTCAAGGATACGGATCGACTCATCCGCTCCCGCCAGCAGCATTTCAATCGCTCCGCCTGCCATAAGACCAGCCTGCAGATTGCCGCATGCCGCTCCGATCAGCGTGCATGCCGCAAGCGGCCTGCTCAGCATTCCCGTAAAGAGAAACTGATCGGCAGCGAGCAGAAAAACTACAATACCAAGCATGTTTCAGACTCCTTTCATACCGGATCATTCTTCTTCCTGATCCGCATCATATTTCACGATCTGTTTGCGGCCTTCATCCACCGCCAGATCCGCCAGATCAGATACGCTGCTAACATATCCTCTGGCCAGATTGATCGATACCAGCATGCCGAGAGAGGCTCCCCCGACGACTTCAATATCGTATTCATCTTTCCATTTCTTTTTCAGGCTGACAGCCGTCTTATATGGAGTATCCTCCGCGAGATCGCACAGAACGAGGATACCGCCTTCATTTCCGAGCGTGCGGACAGCTTTCTTCAGATTTACCTCCAGATCATCTGCGGAATCTTCCTGGCGGTAATCAACTGCGATAAACTTTTCCGGAATGCCGGCAAGGATTCTGACGGCGCTTTCCAGACCGGAAGCGAATCCGCCGTGACCCATAATGATCATGCCAATCATATAAATCCTCCAACAATGAACTTATTATACCAATCAAAGCAGTTAAACGCACAAAAAACGTCATGTATAATGATATATGTAAAAATACGGAGATTGTTATGAAAATTAAAAGCAGAAGAGTATTTGTCTGCGGCTGCCTGATGCCTGCCGTCATTGAAATGGAAAATCATGTGATACGTTCCGTACTGCCCTATACAGCAGAAGCTGATGATGACTTCGGGGATGAATTGATCATTCCCGGCATGATCGACGTGCACTGCCATGGAGCGTATGGATTTGATACGAATTACGCTGATCCCGAAGGTCTGAAGAAATGGACTGCCGGAATCGTCCGGGAAGGCGTTACAGGCTTTCTTGCGACAACCCTGACAGATCAGAAGGAAACGCTCCTGAAGGCGCTGAAGAATGTGAATGATGTCGCATCCAGCAACTATGAAGGTGCGAGGATCCTCGGCGTGCATCTGGAAGGTCCCTTCCTCGATATGAAATACAAAGGCGCCCAGCCTCCTGAGGCAATCGTGCCGCCTTCCATCGATACGTTCCAGGAATACATGGAGGCTTCCGGAAACCGCATCCGGATCATCACGCTCGCACCGGAACATGATCCTGATTTCGCTCTCACCAGATACTGCAGTTCGCATGGTGTGCGCGTTTCCATCGGTCACTCCTCCGCGACAAAAGAAGAAGCCTTCCTGGCAGTGGCGAACGGCGCATCATCTGTGACGCACACATTCAACGCGATGACACCCTTCACGCACCGGGAAAACGGCATTGCCGGCACAGCACTGCGCATGCACGATCTGTACAGCGAAATCATCTGTGACTGCAATCACAGCACGCCGGAGGCGCTCCATATCTTCTTCCGTTCTAAATCACCGCAGAGATGCATCATGATCAGTGATTCCCTGATGTGCAAGGGATTTGAACCGGGTTCGAAATTCCTGTTCGGCGGTCATGAAGTCGTGATTTATCCGGACGGATCAGCGCATCTTGTCAAAGAAGGCAATCTTGCCGGTTCCACAATGCGGATGAACGACGGACTGCGCAACCTTGTGGAAAAGGCAATGGTGCCGCTCGATACGGCAGTGAATTCCTGCACGCTGAATCCGGCAGAGATGCTTGGAATGGATGACAGGATCGGACGCATCAGTGCCGGATGTGACGCAGACCTTGCAGTCATCGGTTCTGACTTTGAGGTCATCACGACGTATTGCAAAGGCATCCGTCAGTTCTGACAAATGCAAAGGACTTCTGATTGATTCAGAAGTCCTCTTTTAATTTGTAACACCATACCAGCCGATGCCTTCATCACGCCATCCGATTTTGACAAGAGCGTCATGTTCGTTCTTGTTTGCGGTGTAGTTGTGATTGCAGGAATAGGCGTTGGGATTGTATTCGCGGTATATCGGAACCGTCTTTGCGTCATCGCTGTACCAGCCTGTGCCTTCATCCTTCCAGCCTGCTTTGACCAGTGCATCGCGCTCTTCCGCCTTCAGCGTATAGTGATGATCGCCGCCGTTTGGATTGTACAGACGATACACCGGTGAATTGGATGTTTCCGGCGCATACCAGCCTGTGCCTTCATACCTCCAGCCGAGCTTTACGAGCTCGGCTTTTTCTTTCGTGTTTCCTGTATAGAAATGTTCTCCGCTGTTGGGATTGTAGAGACGGTGCATCTCCACCGCTTTGATTTCCGGTACAACAGGCGTATCTTCATTCGGTATCTCCGTGGAATTGATCAGTGTGATCTTATCCTTCGGAATCCATACCGTATTTGTTTCCCAGTTATAGTCCATTGCCGGAACTTTGCTTGTAATGGGAATGACCGTGCTGCCATCCAGGTAATTGGTGGACTGCACCTGATACCATCCGTCCTTTTCCGCCAGGATCACAACGGTATGATTCTGCTGGTATGTCGGTCCGTATCTTGCGGAGAAGATCTGGTTTCCGCCGATCTTGTCATAGAAATAGGTATCGAATTCATGAACGATGCCGAGCGCATACCGGTTATATTCCGTCAGCTTGCCGTTTTTGCTGTTCATTGTTTTATCGATATCGTATACGATGCCGGCAATGGTGGCTCCGTAATACGGATCGGATGCGTATTTGACGGAGATACCGGATCCCTTGTTTCCGAAATGGCTGCCGAAGAAGCGGGAATCACCGGTATACAGGAATCCTCTCAGCTGGATGCCCATATGCACTTCAATGCCTTCCTTGACAGTGTTGTACCAGGCAGCCTGTCCGGGATCGGTATCCACTGCGCCCCAGCCGAACAGATTGAATCTGTTGATGGCGTAGCTGCTTCTGCCGTATCCGGACTCAATGCATGCCTGGGCATAGATCAGCAGCGGATTCATTCCATAGGCTTTGCCGGCGCTGATGAAGCTGTCTCCTTCTCCGTACAGGACGCTCGATGTCGGAATGCCTCTGGATTTCAGATAGGAATCAAGCTGGGCGGAAGTGACAAGAGAAGATGTCCTCAGCGGCAGATACATATAATAGTTGTAATACGTTCCTGCCTTTTCCGTGCAGTACAGGTCAGTATAGAATTCATAATCGTTGTAGCTGTAGTACTTCGTGCCTGTTTTCATCCAGGAAGGCGCGGGACCGATGGATAACTGCGCCTTGACTGCAGGCACATTGCCGGTGGCTTCGGAAGCCCAGCCGGTATGAGCGTAGAATATCAGGTCTGTATAATTCCCTCTTTTTTCAGCGATATAGTAATTCGGCTTAACATAGACAAAGAACGGCTGTTCCTGATCGGATGTGATATCATTTCCGCCAAGCCAGACTCCCTTTCCGTTTTCAATCATTTTGTAAGGGACAAGGTCCAGATTCTTCAGATCGGTCACACCGTCAAATCCGGTGATATTGACTCTGACCACACCGTTTCCTGCCCCGTCATAAGAGGCAGTGCCGAAATAGGCAAGCTGGCGGTGCTTGATCATATACGTCGTCTTTGTGCCGCTTTCCTGTTTCAGGTTCAGAACCGTCTGGTTGGATCTCTGCGGATAGGAATAGACGATTCCCCTGCTCATGGCGATAATGCGGGTCGGGCTGAGGCTGGAAGGATGGCGTACGACTGCATCATTTCCGGCTTCCTTCATTTTCTTTACGGCTTCATCAAAGCTGTTGTAACAGCCCTGGCTGACAAAGCTGGATTTGCCGTCAATGATATCCACTTCATATGCGCTGCATGCCATCGGATACCTGTCTTCTTCTGCCGAAGCTTCTGTCAGTATCATCGGTATGACGCATACCAGCATCATGCATGCAATCATGATTTTCAGGAATTTTCTCATCGCCTCCTCCTTTCCGCGTTTTTTCAATTATATCAGTAAAATGCCTTTCATAATGTGAACATTGCACTTTCGGGGCACAAAGGAAAAGCCGTGTTCCTTTTTTCAGGAACTGCGGCTCTTTGTGTATTATTTGATTCCGTCAGGATTTTTGACTGTGAAGTTCCAGGAATGTTCGCACATTGCCTTGATGTCGTATTCCGCCTGCCAGCCAAGCAGCTCTTTCGCCTTTGTGGTATCTGCCCAGCATTCCGCGATATCACCCGGACGTCTTTCCATGATCTTGTACGGCAGTTTCTTTCCGCAGGCTTCTTCATACGCATGGAGAACCTGAAGAACACTGTAGCCGTTGCCGGTGCCGAGATTGATCTTTTCTGCGCCTTTGTGCTCAAGCGCGTAACGTACGGCACTGATATGTCCCTTTGCAAGATCGACAACGTGGATATAGTCTCTGACACCTGTTCCATCCGGTGTCGGATAGTCATCACCAAACACACGCAGGTATTCCAGTGTTCCGTTGGCAACACGTGCGATATACGGAACAAGGTTGTTCGGGATGCCGTTCGGCACTTCGCCGAGAAGTCCGCTTGGATGCGCGCCGATCGGATTGAAATAGCGCAGCAGCATCACTGACCAGTCAGGATCAGAAACACATACATCCTGCAGGATCATCTCATTCATCAGCTTTGTAGATCCATAGGGATTTGTTGTGGAAACCGGGAAGTCCTCCTTGATCGGGCAGGACTTCGGTGAACCGTATACAGTTGCGCTGGAGGAGAATACAAGCGTCTTGACGCCTGCTTCCTTCATTGCCTCATACAGGTTGACTGAACCGGAAATATTGTTTTCATAGTAGGTCAGCGGAATCTGCACGGATTCACCGACTGCCTTGTATCCGGCAAAGTGGATGACAGCGTCAATGCTGTTTTCCGCAAAGATGCGCTTCAGTCCTTCTTTGTCCAGAAGATCTGTCTTATAGAACTTCGGCTTTGTTCCGGTGATTGTTTCAATTCTGTCCAGAACGGCTTCACAGGAATTGTACAAGTTGTCCATGATGACAACATCATAGCCGGCCTGAATCAGTTCAACGCATGTGTGTGAACCGATATATCCGGTTCCCCCTGTTACAAGTATCGTACTCATATCATTTTCCCCTTCTTCTGTTTACAGTCCAAAGATTCTGGCAATATCATTCCATGTCGCAAACAGCATGATGCCGATCAGAAGCACCCAGCATACCGCCATGACGCCTGTCTTGATCTTCTCATTGAGCTTTCTGCGTGTGACAGCTTCGCACAGTGTCAGAACAACCTGTCCGCCATCCAGCACCGGCAGCGGAAGCAGATTGAACAGTCCGACATTCAGCGAGATCTGCGCTACCAGGAACAGGAAGCTCGCAAAACCCATCGATGCGTATGTTTCCGTTGCCTGATAGATGCCGACCGGTCCGGACAGCTGGTTGAGACCATGTCCGCTGATCAGACCGATGATGACCGAACCCATCAGCCTGACGATTTCCTTCATCTCATAGAATCCGTAATACCAGCAGTTCTTCCAGTTGACTTCAACAGCAGCCTGCTCAGGCGCTGTGATACCGATCAGATATCTGCCTTCTTCCTCGTTGTATTCAGGTGTGACGCTGATTTCAATGGTTTCTTCACCGCGCAGCACATAGTATGTTTTCGTGCCGTTGTCTGAGGCATTGAACGTCTGCATGTCTAAATAGGATTCCGGCTCGATGGAACGTCCATCCTCGCTGACGATCTTCAGGACTCTGTCACCGGCCATGAAGCCTGCCTTTTCAGCAGCCGATCCGGCCATGACGGAATCAACGATGGGCTCTGGCGATACACGGATAAAGCCGATGGAGAGATACACGAATGTAAAGATCAGATATGCCAGGACAAAGTTCATGAATACCCCTGCCAGCATGATGATGATCTTCTGCCACCACGGCTTGAACGTCAGTCTTCTTTCATCGGGAACCTCGACGTCATCGTACAGCTCGTCGCCGTCTTCTTCTCCTGCCATGGAAACAAATCCGCCGACCGGGATTGCCCGGATGGAATACTTTGTCTCTTTTCCGGCTTTCTGCAGAAGCACCGGTCCCATGCCGAATGAGAATTCATAGCAGTAGACACCGAACAGCTTCGCTGCGCAGAGATGTCCTGCCTCATGAATCACAATAATCAGCGAGAGAAGTATCAGAAAGTAAATCAATGTCATTTTTCAATTCTCCTGATCCATTCTTCCGCAAACTCTTTTCCCCACTGATCGGCTTTCACCAGATCATCAATGCATGTCACTTCCCTGAACGGTACCTTGTTTACGGCAGTGATGACGATGTCCTCAATTGCCGTGAACGGTATCTTTCCCTGACGGAAGGCAAGATTGGCAGCTTCGTTTGCGGCGTTCATCACGGCTGTCAGATTTCCTCCCTTTCTGCCTGCCTCATAGGCAAGTGAAAGCAGCGGGAATCTTCTGACATCCGGCTTGTGGAAATGCAGTGTGCCGATAGCCGCGAGATCAAGAGATTCCTCATCTCTCTCCAGGCGTTTCGGCCAGCTGAGCGCGTACTGGATCGGCAGACGCATATCAGGTGTTCCCATCTGGGCAATGACACTGCGGTCACAGAATTCCACCATGGAATGCACAACGGATTCCTCGTGCATCAGAACATCGATATGATCGTAGTCCACGTCGAACAGCCAGTGTGCTTCAATGACTTCAAATCCCTTGTTCATCATGTCCGCGCTGTCGATTGTGATTTTGGCACCCATTGACCAGTTCGGATGGGCAAGCGCCTGTTCAACAGTCACGTCCTTAAGCTCTTCTCTTGTCTTGTTACGGAATGATCCGCCGGATGCCGTGATGATCAGACGCTTCAGAGCTGATTTTTCATTGCCCTGCAGGCACTGGAAAATCGCGCTGTGCTCACTGTCGATCGGATACAGACGGCGTCCGTATTTCTGCAATGCTTCATATACAAGCTGTCCTCCGACAACAAGTGTTTCCTTGTTGGCAAGGGCAACGTCATGTCCGGATTCAATCGCGGCAATTGTAGGCAGGAAGCCGGCAAAGCCGACCAGCGCGTTGACGAGCACATCATAGCCGTCAAGGCGCGCCATTTCGCAAAGCCCTTCCTCACCGCTGAGAAAACGGATCGAAGGATATTCTTCCGCAAGTGCTTCAGCATCTTCCGGATCCTGAACGCAGACAGTGTCCACGCTGACAAGCTTCAGGATCTCTCTCAGTTTTTCAATATTCTTTCCGACGCCCAGCGCGCGGATCATGTATTCATCGGAATGATGCAGAACAACATCGATTGTCTGCATGCCGATGGATCCGCTGGCACCGAGCAGTACCAGTCTTTTCATAAATCATCAAACCCCCCAGAGAATCATCAGTCCCGAGAATGTGATCAGACAGAAGATAATGCTGTCAACGCGGTCAAGCACACCGCCGTGTCCCGGGAACAGATTTCCGAAATCCTTGATTCCGAATCTTCTTTTTACGGATGAAAAGCTCAGATCGCCGATCTGTGCCGTCAGCGGCATCAGCAGGCTTCCGGCAGCTGTCAGCGCGAACGGCAGATGGTAATCCGGCTGCAGTCTGCTGATCAGCAGCGCAAACAACAGAGAAAGAACCAGTCCTGTGACATAACCGCCGATGGATCCCTCCCATGTCTTGTTGGGAGAAATACGCGGAATCATCTTGTGCTTTCCAAAGAAGACACCGATAAAGTACGCGCCTGTATCGCAGCCGAAGCAGGCAAACGCGATATACAGCAGATACCACATGGCAGACTGCGGATAGGCAGTATACAGATAGACCACGCAGGAAATAGCAATCGAGGTCAGATACATCAGCAGGAATGTATAAGCGACATAATCCGTATTGATGCTTTCAAAGGCAAGCTCGATCGTAAACAGGATCACCAGGTAAATGGCAATGATGGATTCATAATACTGCCTGCTGGCAAACATCATCGCTGCCAGGAAGACAAAGTTCAGAACAGTCATCGCCGGATGCGCCTTCTGTGTGCCGAGGGAAGCTGTCTCGTGGGCAGCCAGAGCGGCAATCGCCAGAAGAAGAATATTCAGGGGAATATTTCCGGCGATGATGCACGGCACAACAACAGCAATCATGGCAAGCGCGGTCAGCGTCTTGATCAGCATTTTCTTAGACATTCTTCACTCCTCCGAACCTTCTGTCACGTTCTGAGAATTCCGCAAGACATCTCTTCAAAACGTCCGGTGTGAACTCAGGCCATGACTCCGGTACAAATTCGAGCTCTGCGTAGGCAATCTGCCAGAGCAGGTAATTGGAAATACGGAGTTCTCCGCTGGTGCGCACAAGCAGGTCCACCGGCGGGAAATCCTTCGTCATCAGATACTTTTCAAATCCCGCTTCATCAATGCCGAGCGGCGCCTTTCCTTCCAGAACATCCTTCGCGTAAGCATTGGCAGCCAGTGTGATCTCTCTCTGGGAGCCATAGTTCATACAGATGTTCAGATTCAGTCCGGTGTTGTTTCTCGATTCTTCCATTGCTTCATCCAGCACCTTATGCGTGGAAGCGGGAAGCCTGTCGAGCTCACCGAGGATATTCATCCGGAATCCCCTGTCCAGAAATTCCTGCATATATTTCTTAAAGAAGACTGCCGGAAGCTTCATGATATATCCGACTTCATCGCTGGAACGCTTCCAGTTTTCCGTGGAAAACGCGTACAGCGTCAGATATTCAATTCCGAGTTCATCAGCCGCGATGGCAATGGTTCTGACATTGTCAGCACCGACAAGATGACCTGCGGTTCTCGGTTTTCCCTGTGCTTTCGCCCATCTTCCGTTTCCGTCCATGATGATGGCAAGATGTCTGCATTCTTTCATATTCATTTCTCCATGTCCGTACTATTATAAGCCATTTGCCTGATGATTACATCAGACGGATTCTCTCTTTTGTTTCCGCATCAAAAAGCATCACGTCTCCCTCATGGAAGGAAACATGGAGAATCTGCTTTTCTGCAAAGTCCGTTCCGGTGATTCTGAGCGGTCCGTACATACTCATGCATTCCGCTGTGGATTCCCGATATCCGTGCGTAACAGACTGCACAGTGCAGGCAAATCCCCTGCCTTCTTCCGTAAGGAACATCTTTTCCGGACGGACAGCGCCTATGACATTTCTTCCCTGAAGACTGACGTTCAGAATTGTTCCGAAGAACATGGGACCATCCTTTGTTTCGGATACAGGTGAAGTATTGACGGCTGGTGAGCCGATGAACATCGCCGAGCGCAGATCTCTGGGATCTTCCGCCACCTTTCTCACCGGTCCGCTGTCGATGACTTTTCCTTCTTCCATGAAGATCAGATATTGACCCATCGCCACAGCTTCGCTTTGATCATGGGTGATCAGTAACATCGTCATCCCGTATTCTTTCTGCAGGCTGATGATTTCCTTCTGCAGCTCTTCACGCAGTCTTGCGTCAAGGTTGGCAAACGGTTCATCCAGAAGCAACAGACCCGGTTTTCTGACGATTGCCCGGGCGATGCCGGCACGCTGTCGTTCACCGGCGGAAAGCGAGCCGGGATAACGCTTCAGAAGACTCTCGATATGCAGATGCTCTGCCGTTTCCTGAACCATCTTCCGGATGTCATCTTTGTTATAGCCTAGCCGGTGCATGCCGTAGGCAATGTTGTCATATACCGTTGAATGGGGAAACAGCGCGGCATCCTGGAAGATCATGCCGATGTTGCGCTCATGCGGCTTTAAAGAGGAAGCATCTCTGCCGTCGATATACAGACTTCCTTCATCGGCCGTCTCAAGACCGGCAATCAGCTTCAGACACGTTGTCTTGCCTGCGCCGGAAGGACCGATGATGACTGTTCTGCTGTTTTCCGCACAGTCAAAAGAGACATTGTCCAATGCCTTCTTTTCACCATATTTCCTGACGATATTTTTCAGACTGACAGCCGGCATATCATGGAAAAAAGGATGCTTTCCGGCATCCTTATACTTTCAGAACCTCAGCGCTTTTTGCGTCAGCCATCTCATCGATCTTTTTGGTATATTTGTCCGTGATCTTCTGGATCTCGTTCTGCATATCCTTCTGCGTGTCTTCATCAACAGTCTCGTCTTTCTTGACGACTGTGTTGGCATCTCTGCGGATATTTCTGATCTGTACCTTGGCTTCTTCAGCGAGCTTGGAAACTTTCTTTGTCATTTCCTTACGTGTCTCACCTGTCAGCTGCGGAACAGTCATGCGGATGACAGAACCGTCATTGTTCGGTGCGATACCGAGATCAGCCTGGTTGCATGCCTTTTCGATTTCCTTCAGAGAACTCGGATCGTAAGGCTTGATGACAAGCGTGCGTCCTTCCTGAACGGAAATACCGGCGATCTGATTCAGCGGTGTCGGTGAACCGTAATAGTTTACTGTAACCTTGTCGAGCATCTTGGCATTAGCCATGCCTGTACGTACAGTATTCAGCTCTGACTGGAGCCATTCCACTGCCTTATCCATCTTCTCTTTGCAGGTGTCTACAATTGCGTATGCCATATTATTTTTCCTCCTTGTTAATGATCGTTCCGATCTTTTCACCTTTCATTGCCCTGACGATATTTCCTTTTTCATTCATGTTGAATACCATCAGTTCCATATTGTTGTCCATGCACATGCTGGTGGCTGTGGAATCCATGACCTGAAGGCCCTGGTTCAGAAGATCCATATATGTCAGGTGATCATATTTCACAGCGGCAGGATCCTTCTTCGGATCTGCTGAGTATACACCGTCGACACCGTTCTTTGCCATCAGAATGACATCTGCTCTGATTTCGCTTGCGCGCAGAGCTGCTGTTGTGTCAGTGGAGAAATACGGGCTTCCCGTACCGCCGCCGAAGATGACAACTCTGCCTTTCTCCAGATGTCTGATTGCTCTTCTCTGAATAAAGGGTTCAGCAACCTTTTCCATTTCAATGCTTGTCTGTACTCTCGTATCAATGCCTACAGCTTCCAGTGATGCCTGGATTGCCAGTGCATTGATGATCGTGGCAAGCATACCCATATAATCGCCCTGCACACGGTCCATGCCGATCTCAGCAAGTGTCTTGCCGCGGATGAAGTTTCCGCCGCCGACAACGACAGCAATCTCGATACCGAGATCAAGCGCTTCCTTGATCTCGAGAGCAAGACTGTGCAGAACTTCATTGTCAAAGTTTTTCTCATTGCCGGAGAGTGCTTCTCCGCTCAGTTTTAAGAGAACACGCTTATACATGATGTTCCAACCTCCACAAATTTTCCTATATTTCATTATATCAAACGTATGATGACTTTTCATTCCTTTTTCAAACGGTCTCGGATATGATAGTTCATGAGGTGAATTGAAATGACTGAATATGCAATAGCCGATGTCGGCTCAAATACGATTGTACTGATTACCTATGAAATCAGAGATTCAAGACCTGTCCAGAATATATACAGATCCACCCCGGTGCATCTGATTGATTATGTGCGTGACGGCGTCATGTCAAAGGAAGGAATTCAGAAAGCAGCGGAAGTGCTTCGCTCCTATTACGCAGAAGCCAAGGCACGCAATATTAAATACTGCTGGGCAGATATCACCGAGCCATGCCGCATCGAGAATGCGAATGAACTTGTCAGCGCTCTGCAGGAGACAGGCTTTGAAGTATTCCCGCTGAGCGGCTATGAGGAAGCGTATTACGATTACAGAGGCGCATGTCTTTCATGGCCTGAGCTCAATGACGGTATCGCGTTTGATGTCGGCGGCGGTTCTACCGAACTGATTTCCTTCAGAAACGGTGAATGCGTTGACGCGGTCAGCTTCCATCTTGGATGCGTGAGACTTGCCCATCTCCCTCTGGATACAGAGGCATGCGAAACAGAGATCCGGAAGATGCAGGCAATGTACCCTTCCCTTGATACAAAGGTGAAAACACTTGTCGGTATCGGCGGCACGGTCAGAGCCGCAGCACTGGCAGCTTCTGCCATCTACGGCACAAAGAACATTGTCAAAACAGAACAGTTTAAAGAACTGTTCGAAAAAATCAGAAACAAAGATCCCCGCTTTACGGAAGTTTTCCTGAAAACCGTTGATCCGGGCAGACAGCCGGTATTCCTTTCCGGACTGCATATGATCCTGGAAATCGCAAGGATCATGGAAGCGGAAGAGATCCTCATTTCTGCCACCGGCATCAGAGAAGGTTTCCTGCTGGAAACCATCCGGAAACAGCAGGCTGACTGACCGGCGTTCAAATTTATGTAGAATTCAGAAAAAAGGTGCTATGATAGTCATGTGAACATGGTTCACGCCAGGAGGTATACAAATGTTCAATTTAATTCATCTTCTGATGGAGCTTGTGATCGGAACAGCCGCAGGCTGGATCGCTGCGACACTTATGAAACTGGACAATTCCAATATGGTGTTCAACTGCTTCCTCGGACTGGTCGGTGCCATTGCCGGCGGTATCATCGGCAGCCTGATTCAGATCGGACCGAGCGGTGTGATCGGCAAAATCATCTTCTCTGTTATCGGTGCATGCGCCGTCATCTGGATCTACCGTAAATTCATCAAATCCTGACAGCATGCATAACATGCTGTTTTTTTAGGAGGCTTACAAATGGAAATCATTGATTTACTCAGCGGTTTTGACCTTGACCATCTCAAAGACAAGGATCTGCAGAACTTAGCGAAAGGTCTTGCAGTGACCTTCATTGAAAAGCCGCTCAATACTTTTGATGGAACTGTTCCGGATGAATCATCTGAATCACAGATGATGACAGCTGTTTCCGCGGCATTCATCAAGTACATGAAAAAAGCGCTGGAGGGCGGCGTGTTTGACAAGATCAGCATGGTCGCTTCCGTCACAAAGAACATCGCAGTCGGCAAATCCCTGCGTGACTGCAGTGATACGCCGCTGGATCCTTGCGGCTTCGTGAAGCTTGTGGAAGCCAAGCATCTGCACGCGCTCTCAGAGAATGACTATCACGAGATCAGCATGTCACTCTCGCATCTTCTGCTGGATGAAGGTCCGCTTTCAATGATGAAAGAGCATCATATGAAACTGGACGCGCATTCACTGAAG
>ONSK01000140.1 GCA_900320455.1 uncultured Erysipelotrichaceae bacterium
ATGCGAAGGAGAAAGGCGTGCCGGGTGAGATGAAGATGGATCCGGCAATGATCAAAGCCATCTGTGATGAAGCCCACCGCCGCGGCTATCAGACGGCAGCCCATACAGAATCACCGGAAGGCGTTCGACAGGCGCTGTTAAACGGCGTGGATTCTATTGAACACGGCGCAAAACCGGATGAGGAAATCATTCAGCTGTTCAAGGAGAAAGGTGCTTTTCTGACGACAACGATTTCACCGGCAATCCCGTACGCGCTGTTTGATCAGTCCGTGACCAATGTCAGTGACGTGGAACGATACAACGGACAGATTGTCTTTGACGGCATCGTCGAATGCGCCAAAGCCGCGCTTGCAAATAACATTCCGGTAGCTCTTGGCAATGACGTGGGCTGCCCGTGGATCACCCAGTATGACTTCTGGCGTGAACTGGTGTACTTCCAGAAATACACCGGTGTATCCAATGCCTTCACGCTGTATACCGCAACATTGAACAACGCCGAACTTGCCGGCATCGGCCGCATCACCGGTTCTCTTGAGGCAGGAAAACACGCTGATCTGATTGCCGTTGAGAACAATCCGCTGGATGATCTGAAGGCACTGAGAGACGTGAAAATGGTCATGGCAGAGGGCAGGCTGTACAGAGATCCGAAGGTGAAGAAGAACCCTGTGACAGAAGCGCAGCTTGATGAGATGCTCTGACTTGGAGTGGAAAACTGGAAACGTTTTTAGTACACTAGAAGATAGAAATTGAATGTGCACTGAAAAAGGAATCTGAAATATGAAAAAAGCAGGAATACTGATGCCTGTGGCATCACTCCCCAGCCGTCACGGATGCGGCGGTTTCGGAAAAGAAACATACCATTTTATCGATCTTGCGGCACAAGCGGGATTTTCCATCTGGCAGATTCTGCCTCTGAATCCGCTCGGCTACGGCAATTCGCCGTATCAGCCGTATTCATCCTACGCGATGGATGATCTGTATATTTCCCTGGATCTGCTCGCTGAACAGGGACTGATCAGGAAGGCGCCGTCCTACCGCAGAAGGGCGGAAACGATCGACTATGACGCGGTCAGAAAATTCCGTGAGCCGTATCTGCAGGAAGCGTACCGGAATTTCAAGCCGGATCTGAACTACACGACATTCAGCTACCAGGAATGGGTCAGAAATTACTCTGTTTTCATGGCGCTGAAGAAAAAGAATAACAAACAGTGCTGGCTGGACTGGCCGAAGGCGGAAAAGGATCTGCCGCTTGCGGAAAAGATGGAACTGAAGGATATGCAGGAGGAAATCCTGTATGAAGTATTCCTGCAGTATATCCTCTTCCTGCAGTGGAAGGATCTGAAACAGTATGCCAACGACAGAGGCATTGAGATCATGGGCGACTGTCCGTTCTATGTCGGCATTGACAGCGCTGACGTCTGGGCATCGAGAAAGAACTTCCTGCTGGATGATGACGGCAGACCGATTTTCATTGCCGGTGTACCGCCGGATTATTTCTCCGCCACAGGCCAGAGATGGGGCAACCCGATCTATGACTGGGATTATATGAAAGAAGACGGATTCACATTCTGGATCGAGCGTCTCTCTTACATCGGCAAGATGTTCGACGTTGTCCGCGTGGATCATTTCCGTGCGTTTGATACCTACTGGAAGATCAAGGCAACCTGTCCGACAGCCATTGACGGCGAATGGATCGAAGCACCGGGCTATGAGCTGTTCGATACGCTGCTGAAGGCAAATCCGGAACTGGAAATCGTTGCCGAGGACCTCGGCGACCTGAGACCGGAAGTTCTCACGCTGCGTGATCATTACAATTTCCGCGGCATGCGTGTCATTCAGTTCTCCTTTGATCCTGCCGGCATGGGCCCTGACAAGGAACATCTGCTTGTCTATACCGGAACCCATGACAATGAGCCGATTCTTTCCTGGTACAGGGCAAAACCTGCGGCGGAAAGAAGAGCAATGCGTGAATGTCTGCGCAGAATGGGGTATCATAAGAACAGCTTTGCCAGTGATGTCATTGATTACTCACTGGATTCCAATGCGGACATGGTCATCATACCGATGTTCGACTGGCTCCATATGGGCCGCAATGCAAGGCTGAACAAACCGGGAACGGTAGGCGCTCCGAACTGGATGTGGCGCATGACATCTCTTTCCCTGTTTGCGAAAGAATGCGGAAACATCAGAAAAGAACTGATCCGCTGTGAAAGAGCAGCGGCAGAATAGCGGGAGGCTTGGATGACTGTACTGTTAAATCTTCTGAAATCAATTATATTCGGCATTGTTCAGGGTGTGACCGAGTGGCTGCCGATCAGCAGTACGGGACATCTGATCCTGATGGAGTCCTTCATGCCGCTGAATGTCTTTGCGGACCACGCTTCCAATGAGGCGTTCTGGTCCATGTACGAAGTCGTGATTCAGTTCGGCAGTATCATTGCTGTGCTTCTTCTGTACTGGAAAAAGCTCTTTCCGTTCCAGAAGGGAATCAAGCCGGCAAGAAGAAAGAGCATTCTGCGTCTCTGGGTGATGATCATCATCGCCTCGGTACCGGCCGCAATTGCCGGACTGCTTCTGGATGATCTGATTGACAGCGTTCTGAGTTCATCCTATGTGATTGCGCTGACACTGATCATCTATGGTGTTCTGTTCCTCTGGATGGAAAACCGTGAACATAAATTCACAACGGAAACAACAGGACAGATCACTGTGAAGAACGCATTCCTGGCCGGCTGTTTCCAGATGCTGGCTCTGATTCCCGGCACAAGCCGCTCCGGCGCGACGATCTTCGGTGAAACGCTGCTCGGCTTCAGCCGTACGGCAGCTGCCGAATTCAGCTTCTTCATGGCCATCCCCGTCATGTTCGGGGCAAGCCTGCTGAGAATCATCAAGAAACTGCCCGGTCTGCCGGTCAGCTTCAGCAGCGTTCTTGTGCTGCTGGCGGGCATCACGGTATCGTTCATCGTTTCGGTATTCGTGATCCGCAGACTGATGACATACATCCGTTCTCATGATTTCAAGATTTTCGGCGTCTACCGTATTGCCCTTGGCATCGTAGTGCTGATCTTCTCATTCCTTAAGGTGATTGCATGAATTCCATTGCAGTATACGGCGGTCTCTTTCTTGAGGGACTGCTTTCCTTCTTCACGCCGTGTGTTCTGCCCCTGGTGCCGCTGTACGTCGGCTATCTGACCCAGGAGACAAAGAGCACGGATGCGGAAGGCAATATTGTATATGACAGAAAACGGACGCTGTTTCTGACAGCCGGTTTTGTGCTGGGAATCTGCACGGTATTTGTTCTGGCAGCCTTAGGCTCCGGCTTTCTGCATACATTCTTTACGTCCCACTCCCTGCAGTTCATGCTGGCGGGAGGCTTCTTCCTGATCCTGATGGGACTGTATTCCGCCAATATCATCCAGATTCCGCTGCTTTCAAAGCTGCAGAGGGGAGGCGGCCCGATCAAGGGATCCATGACCTTTGCGAAAGCATGGCTGACAGGATTCCTGTTCAGCTTTGCCTGGTCGCCGTGCATCGGACCGATGCTGGCGCAGGCGATCCTGACAGCTTCATCACTGGAAAGCACCGGCAGCGGGTATCTCGCGATTGCCTGCTATGCCCTCGGCTTCATTCTGATCTTCCTGTTACTGGGACTGTTTACCGGAACGGTTCTCGGACTGCTGAAGAAATACCGCAATGTTGTGCGCTATACGGGCATCGCAGCTTCGGCAGCCGTCTTCGGCATGGGATGCTGGATGCTGTATCAGGCGCATCAGGAAATCACCGTCCTGCAGAATGGAAAACAGAGTGAAACGGCAGCCGATGTGACAGGGGATACGGAAATCGACAAGTACAATTTCACACTGAACGATATTGAAGGAAAGCCGGTTTCCCTGAATGCGTACAAGGGGAAAACGGTGCTGCTGAACTTTTTCGGTACATGGTGCTATTACTGCAAAGAGGAACTGCCCGCTCTGCAGAAGGTTCATGAAAGCAAAGAAGCAGCTGTCCTGCTGGTGGCAGCCCCGGGCGTCAACGGGGAAGGCAGCGCGGAAGAAGTCGATCAGTGGATGAAAGACAACGGCTACACAATGCCGGTGGTATACGACTACAGCCTCTCGGTGACGGGAAGCTTCGGCATCAGCGGCTATCCGACAACATTCATCATCAAGCCCGATGGCAGCTTCCTCGGCTATGTTCCCGGATATATGCCGGAAGAGCAGATGAATGAGCTGATCGGCAAGGCAAAAGAACAGTAAAAATGCAGTAACAGAAGAGGCCGATACACCCGGTGAACGGTGTGTAAAGGCCTCTTTTGATGTGGTCTGATGATTTCAGCTTTTTGCGGATGAGAGTGTTGAGGGCATCGCAACCTCACCAAATTTGAACACTCACGCAAATTCACTCTTTTTCTTTTTGCGGCAGGTGTTAATATATCTTCTGACTCTTGCGGAGGGTATGTATGAAACGAATCAAAACCGACCTGCTTCATGGCGTGATCTGGCAGCAGATCCTGCTGTTCTTTTTCCCGGTACTGTTCGGGACCGTCATTCAGCAGCTTTACAATACAGTCGATGCGATGATTGTCGGCAACTTTATCGGAAAAGAAGCGCTCGGCGCTGTCGGCGGTTCCACCGGAACGCTGATCAACCTGCTGGTGGGATTTGTGACGGGACTTGCGTCCGGCGCCACTGTCATCATTGCCCAGTACTACGGAAGCGCGGAATCCGACGGCGTGCGCAGAGGCGTCTATTCCGGCATGGCGCTGGCAGTCGGCCTTGGAGCGATCCTGATGGCAGCCGGCATTTTCCTTGCGCCGTCTCTTTTAAGACTGCTGAATGTACCGGATGACATTCTGCCGCTTTCAATCTCCTACATGCGGATTTTCCTCAGCGGCATGATTCCGACGATGATCTACAACACCGGCGCCTCTGTATTGCGCGCGGCAGGCGACTCCCGCCGTCCGCTTCTCTTCCTGATCATCTCCTGCATTGCCAACATCATTCTCGACATCCTCTTTGTCGCGGTGTTTAACGCAGGCGTGGAAGGCGCGGCCGCCGCAACGGTTCTTTCACAGTGCATCAGCTGTGTTCTGACGCTGTATGTTCTCGGTCATACCCACGAATCGTATCACTTTGACTTTCATCACTTCTCCGCTGATATGACGGTACTGAAACGGATCATCTCGATCGGTTTCCCGATCGGCATGCAGGCGGTGCTGTACAGCGTTGCCAACCTGTTCATCCAGGCTTCGATCAATTCCTACGGAACAGATACGATCGCGGCATATACCGCTTTCGGCAAGATCGACGCGCTGTTCTGGAATACTTCCGCTGCACTTGGAACTGCGCTGCTCACATTCTGCGGACAGAACTTCGGAGCAGGCGATATCAAGAGAGTGAAGAAGGGAATCCGTGAAGGCATCGTGATCTATCTGCTGATCACAGGTCTGATCACATTTGTATGCTATGCCTTCGGTGATTTCTTCTATGGGCTGTTCACAAAGGATACAGAGGTCATCCGCATCGGCACGGAGCTGCTCAGGTATCTCTGTCCGTTCTGGGCATGCTTTGTGTTTGTGGAGATCTTCTCCTCAAGCATCCGTGCCTGCGGTGATTCATTTGTACCGATGGTCATCACGGCTGTCGGCATCGGCGCCTTCAGAATCCTGTGGATCCTGTTCTGGCCTGCTTCAACGATCTTTGATACGCTGCGGTGCTATCCGATCTCGTGGACGCTGACAAGTCTGCTCTTCCTTGGCTACTATCTGCAGGGAGGATGGCTGAAGCGTTCGATGCGCAGAAGAGAATCATTGTTCAATGCATCATGATTGCAGGATGAAACAATTGTGTTATCCTGTATAATACTTTTGAGTAAAGGGAGGAAATCAGATGAATATATTCAAGCCGGTTGATATGACCAAGGGAGATACTGTCAAAGTCATTATCATGTTCACAATACCGATGCTGATCGGCAATGTTGCCCAGCAGCTGTACAACACCGTAGACAGTATCATCGTCGGACGCTTTGTCGGCGACAACGCACTTGCGGCGGTCGGCAGCGCAGGTCCGATCCTGAACCTGATGCTGGTGCTGTTCATGGGTATCGCAACCGGTGCTTCCATCATGGTTTCCCAGTATTACGGCGGAAAGCAGAGAGAAGATCTCTCCAAGACGATTGGTGCCTGCATTACCATGACAGTTGTTGCTTCGCTGTTCATCATGGTCGTCGGACCGTTCATCACAAAGCCGCTTCTGAAGCTTCTCAACACACCGGCGTCGATCATCGACTGGTGCTATGATTATCTGGTTATCATCTTCCTCGGCATTGCCGGCGGCGGTCTGTACAATATCCTTTCCGGTGTCCTGCGCGGACTCGGAGATTCCGTATCAGCACTGATCTATCTGCTTGTCGCAACCGTGCTGAACATGATTCTCGACTACGTCTTTGTCGCAAACTTCGGCATGGGTGTTGCCGGTGTTGCCTGGGCAACGATCATCGCCCAGTTTGTATCAGCTGCGCTTTCTCTCTGGAAGCTGACACGCATGCAGGATGTCTTCGACATGAAGAAGGAATATCTGATTCCCGAACAGTTCTATCTGACAAAGCTTGTAAGACTGGGTCTGCCTTCCGGTGTTACCCAGGCGATCTTCTCAATGTCCATGATCGTCGTGCAGTCACTGACAAACAGCTTCGGCGAACAGTTCATCGCAGCCAACGTCATCGTCATGCGAATTGACGGATTCGTCATGCTGCCGGCATTCTCCTTCGGTTCAGCGATGACGACATTCGCCGGACAGAACATCGGCGCAAGACAGATGGACCGTGTTGTGGAAGGCGCAAAAAAGGGAACGATTGCCGCAATGGCGATCTCCGCTGTGCTGACAGGTCTGATCCTGCTGTTCGGCAGACACCTGATGGCAATCTTTACCGATACGGAAGAACTGATCACCTTAAGCAACAACATGATGCGCATCATTGCCGTCGGCTATGTGCTGATGGAAGTGACACAGTGCCTCTCCGGTATTATGAGAGGTGCCGGCGATACCGTCACACCGATGTGGATCTCCATCATCTCCTCAGTCGCGCTGCGTATTCCGCTGGCGTACGGACTGGTGTGGCTGTCCAGGACGCCTGAGCTGCCGCAGGGCAACTGTGCGATGATGTATGTATCGATGCTGATCAGCTGGTCATGCGGTGCGCTGATGACCTTCCTGATGTATAAAAAAGGCGACTGGAAGCGCCGCGCAATCTTCTGAGCACGAACGGCAGAAATGCCGTTTTTTATATCTGTGCACAAGGTTCATTGTTTCTATTCATGCATGAAATGGAGTAAAATGTGCATATGAATCCTTTTGTTATGCTTTCAGCGATGGGAGCGGTTCCGGTAATCGCGAGTGTGATCCTTTACCTGACGGTAAGGGGAGACCGGAAGAACCCCAGAATATATATGAAACAGCAGCTCCTGTACGGGCTGATTTTCGGCGCGATCGCGATCTGCGGAACGGAATTCGGTGTTCCCTATTCCGGTGCGGTGATCAATGCGAGAGATGCGGCGCCGCTCTGTGCCGGACTGATCTTCGGTTCAGAGGCAGGTGTAATCGCTGGACTGATCGGCGGATTTGAGCGGGGCATTGCCGTGGCATGGGGCGCCGGCTACTATACGCGCTTTGCCTGCACGGTGTCGACGTGTCTTGCCGGAATGATTGCCGGATGGCTGCGAATGACGCTGTTTGAAAACAAGCGTCCGCAGTGGCATCATGCGCTGGCAGTTGCGGCGGTTGTGGAAACGATCCACATGCTGATGATCTTCGTGACCAACACATCCGACGTCAAGCGGGCATTCACCTACGTCACTGCCTGCACGATTCCGATGATCACGGTCGTTTCCGTGTCAGTAGCGCTGGCAGTATTCCTCGTCAATCAGCTGAGCAGTGTGCGTCATCAGGCGGAAGAAAAAACCAAGCCGACGATCTCCGCGCAGTTTCAGAAAAACCTGATCATCATCGTGACGCTGTTCTTCGGCGCGACGACATCCTTTACATGGTTCCTGCAGAACCAGATTTCCACTGACAATACGAGAGAACTGCTGCGGCTGAGTCTTGAAGATGTCGTCAGCGACGTCCAGGACCAGTGCGATGAAACACTGCTTCTCGTCAACAGACTGGTAGCCAGTGAACTGGCAACGGATCCCGATGCCGATCTTGAGGTTCTGAAGAACAGATACAACGTCTGTGAAATCAATGTCATTGACCGCAATGCGTACATCATCGCTTCCACCAACCCGGAATATATCGGTTTCGATATGGCAAGCGGAGGAATGCAGTCAACGGCATTCCTGACACTGCTCAGGGAAGGCGGAATGGAGGAGCTGGTCCAGGGCTTTATGCCCACTTCCAGAGACAGAAACGTCTACCGCAAATACAGCGGTGTCAGAACAGAAGGCGGCTTTGTGCAGGTTGCCTTTGACGGCGTGCAGATGACAGATGAAATCTCAACGCTGCTGTACAACGTGGTATCCAACAGACATATCGGAGAAAACGGCTTCCTGATCATTCTGGACCATGGCGAGCAGGTAATCTCCTCCACAACCAACGCGGTCATTGATATCAATGGTGATGCCGAAGGGGAAATCAACCTGGATCCTGACGGAACAAAGGCCTATACGATGTACAAGGCAAAGTTCCGCAGCACCGGGTATTACTACATGTTCACAACAGCGGAAAGCTATTACATCGTGGGTATGCTGCCGATGGAAGAAGCGGACTTCTCCAAGAATCTTTCCACCTATCTGAATGTCTTCAGTATGGCAGTCATTTTCGGTGTGCTCGTTGTATGTATCTTCCTGATCCTGAAGTATCTCGTTGTTGAAAACATCCGCAGTATCAACAGATCACTGGCGGAAATCACTGCCGGCAATCTGGATACCGTTGTGGATGTCAGGGACAACAGGGAATTTGATTCCCTCTCAGACGGCATCAACAGCACGGTAGATACCCTGAAGAGATATATTGCTGAGGCAAACAAGAGAATTGACAGGGAACTGAAATATGCCCGTGAGATCCAGTCATCCGCGCTGCCTTCTCATTTCCCGGCATTCCCTGATCATGATGAATTTGATATCTACGCTCTGATGGATCCGGCAAAGGAAGTCGGCGGTGACTTCTATGATTTCTACTTTGTCGGAGATGACACACTGGTATTCCTTGTCGCCGATGTTTCCGGCAAGGGTATTCCGGCTTCGCTGTTCATGATGCGGGCCAAGACAACATTGAAATCCTATGCGGAAAACAACATCGCGCCGGAGGATATCTTCACCAATGCCAACTACCATCTCTGCGAAGGCAATGACACTGGCATGTTCGTCACCGCCTGGATGGGCTTCCTGAATCTGAAGACCGGGGAGATGACATACGTCAATGCCGGACACAACGATCCTGTGATCAGAAGAAAAGACGGCAGCTATGAATTCCTGAAAGGCGAGAGGGGATTCGTGCTCGGCGGCATGGAAGGCATGATGTACAAAGAAGAACGCACAGTGCTTGGCGAGGGAGACGCGGTCTTCCTGTATACCGACGGTGTTGTGGAAGC
>ONSK01000275.1 GCA_900320455.1 uncultured Erysipelotrichaceae bacterium
ATGCATACCGAAAGCAGCGGAACGATCACAATATACAGCGCTGTCAGGAAGCCCGCCTTGCCGGCAGCTGTATGCAGGATGCCGAACTGCTGGAGAGCGCTTGCCGCAAACAGCAATGATCCAAGAATCATTCCATTCTTCCATACCGAGGCGTCATGGCCGTGATGAGGAATGAATTTCCGTATCACATACAGGGAAATAGCCGCAAGCAGACTGCGGATACATACGAATGTCCATGGTCCGACATGATCCATGGCACTGCTCTGGGCAGAGAATGCGCAGCCCCAGATCAGAGCAGCGCAAAGAAGCATCAGATTTCCCCGGTATTTATTCATGCGGCTATTCTACACCAGAATGATTGTTTCCGGCGTAGTTTTGACTGTGCATCTCAGGCATTTCCCCGGTAAGATATCCGGCGCACGGCGGCAGGAACACCAGAATGATATAGACAGTCAGCTGTACGGGCAGAAATACATCAGACGGAAAGATCAGCGCTGCTGTGCAGAAGCAGAGCGCTCCGATCATGATCACACGCATCCTGCCGGCAATCTCCTTTCTGCATCTGTCCATCCAGACAGCGGCGGATGCCGTATTGCAGAGAGTGACGATGCCGATCACAGGCACTTTGTCCGCAAGAGACACCGAATGAATCAGAATCAGCTGCACGATTGAGAAGATGAGAATCTTCGGAAGAAGTCTTGTGAGTGTTTCGGGGCTGGTGCCGTCAATGCTGAGCAGCACCGCAATCAGCGCGCAGAAGACAGCCGGTGCTGTATAGCCCTGTGCCGCGTAGGCAAAAGCGAACAGAAGAAGTCCTTCGCATACCGCAAATCTGTTTTTGTTTTCCATATCATCCACCTCCGGATTACAGCTGTATTCTAGAAGATTCACTGTAAGTCAGTGTACATTATGGTGTACAATAATAAAAAATATACGAGGAATTTATGAAACACGCAGAAACCACACTGATTACCCTGGCACTTGAGAAAATCCTGCGGGAGAATACCGATCCGGATCATTATATCCTGATGCCGCAGATCCAGGCAATGCTGGAGGAAGAAGGCATCAGAGCCGACCGACGCACGATCTATAAATCATTTGAGAACATGCGCAGCTACGGGATGGAGATCGTATACAGACAGCGCTACGGATACTATATGGAACATCGTTTCAGTGAAGCGGAAGCGCTCTTCCTGCTGGAATCCATCAGGCAGTCCCCTTCCATTTCCGAAGCGGAAAGCCGCAGACTGGAAGAGACAGTTCTTTCTTCCATGAGCTTTGAACAGAGAAAACTGCTTTCTTCCAAAGCAAATGTTTCCGCCAAAGCGCCCAATGACACGCTTGAAGTCACGGAGCTTCTGCTCAGGGCAATCGGCAGAAACAGCATTGTCTCTTTCTGTTACTTTGATCATGACGCTTCCGGAAAGATCCGCTACCGCAGAAACAGAAAGCCCTATACCCTGCTTCCATGCGCTGTTGTTTCTGAGGGCGGAAGATTCTACTGTGTCTTCTATTCGGATGCTCACAAAGGATTTTCCAATTACAGAATCGATAAGATGGATCAGGTGACGATCACGGAGGAAACTGCCGGTGCTCCTGCCTTCTCGCTGGAGAATCATCTCAGATCATCCTTTCAGATGTATACAGGAGAGCCGGCCACGGTCACTGCCCGCTTTGATCAGTCGATGGGCCAGCATGTCTTTGACAGATTCGGCAGCGGCGTGATTATCACGAAGTCGGATGATGAGGGCTTCACCGCCAGCATTCCCACTGCCATTACCCCTACGCTGATCAGCTGGATCCTGAATTTCGAGGATCAGATCACTGTCCTGAATCCGCCGGAGCTTGTGGACTCTTTGAACAGACTGGCGGATAATGTTATCAGGAAATATAAAAAAGAACCCCGGGAAGGAGAACTGAAATGAACCAGAAAATTGAACAGCTTCAGGAAATCATTGACAATGCAAAGCACATCGTTTTCTTTACAGGCGCCGGTGTATCCACCGACAGCGGCATTCCCGATTTCCGTTCCCAGGACGGACTGTACAACGAACAGTACAAGTATCCGCCGGAAACGATCATCTCTCACTCTTTCTATGAAAGCAATCCGGAGGAATTCTTCCGGTTCTACCGTGACAAGATGCTGTATCTTGATGCCAAGCCCAACCAGACGCACATCTTCATGGCCAAAGCGGAAGCTGCCGGCAAGTCACTCGGTGTCGTAACGCAGAATATCGACGGTCTGCATCAGAAAGCAGGATCGAAGCGCGTCTATGAGCTGCACGGCTCCGTTCTGCGCAATTACTGCGAGAAGTGCGGCAAATTCTTCCCGGCGGAAACCATCGCGGACAGCGACGGCATTCCCCGCTGTGACAGATGCGGCGGCATCATCAAACCGGACGTTGTCCTCTATGAGGAAGGCCTCAGCGAGCCTGTGCTGCGCGGCGCTGTTGCGGCAATCCAGAGCGCTGACGTATTGATCGTTCTTGGAACGTCTCTTGTCGTCTATCCGGCAGCCGGTCTGATCCGCTATTTCGCCGGAAAACATCTGGTG
>ONSK01000141.1 GCA_900320455.1 uncultured Erysipelotrichaceae bacterium
AAATAAATGGTGCCGACTATAGGAATCGAACCTACAACCTATTGATTACAAATCAATTGCTCTGCCAATTGAGCTAAGTCGGCACATCATATGGTGGAGGTTAACGGGCTCGAACCGCTGACCCTCTGCTTGTAAGGCAGATGCTCTCCCAACTGAGCTAAACCTCCGCATCTCTTCTTTTTTTCGAGTGCCCACTTATATTAGCACAGTCATTTTTCTCCGTCAACATGAATTTATCCAGTTTTCTTCATATTTTTCAATGACTGCGGTTACTGTCCTTTTGTCAGCTTTTATCATAATTGCCGTGAATGTTTTTTATAGTCTCAGTAACTGCTCCGCAGTGTGCTACAATGGTTAACTGTATGGAGGTTTCCCTATGAAAATATGGAATTCGAGATATCTGGACAATAACCAGCGCTTTGCGGCAGCTGTCATCGCAGGTCTGATCAGCGCGGTCGTTCTCGGCATTGCGTATGGTGTTATTCACAGCATGCTTTCGATTGAAGCATCTGTCATTTATATTCTGATCGGCTGGTGCATCGGCTATGTGATCCGCACCGTCGGAAAAGGCGTTCACAAAAGATTTGCCGTGCTTGGCGCGGTGATGGCATTCCTGGCAATCTGGATCGGCGACATCTGTTCGATGTACACCGTCAGCCTCGGCATTCCGATGCTGCTGTCACCGGGACTGTGGCCGACAATGATCCTGGCATGGCTGCGGCTGTATCTTGCCACAGGTGTCAGCTCACTGCTTTCCCTGCTGTTCAGAATCGCCGGCATCTATTTTGCCTACACACAGTCAGTCATTCTGTAAAAAGGAGAACGTATGTACAGAACTACATGGATGGAAGTCAATCTCGACAAGATTGCGGATAACGTCAGAAAATGCAGAGAGATCTGCGGCAAGCGTATCATCGCCGTACTGAAGGCTGATGCCTACGGATGCGGTGACAGCCACGTTGCCAAGGCTGTTCTGGAGGCAGGAGCTTCCATGATTGCCGTATCATCAGTAGATGAAGCGCTGATGCTCAGAAACGAAGGATATGACGGAGAAGTGCTCATTCTCGGTATGACAGACCCCGAGGACGTTCCCCTGCTTGTTGAAAACAGAATCAGCACTGCCGCCTACTCTCCCGAGTGGGCAGAAGCAGTCAGCGCTAAAAACTGCAGAGGCCTCAAAGTGCATATGAAAGTGGATACCGGCATGAGCCGGATCGGTTTCCGCACCAATGAATCTCTGAAGGAAGGCTTTCTCAAACTGAAGGAAGCAGGCTGTTCCATGGACGGCATCTTCACCCACTTCTGCTGCGCGGATACCGATATGGAAATGACAGACAGACAGTATGAACGTTTCCGCAGTGCTGTTGAATATCTGGATTATCCGTTTGAGTGGATCCACTGCGACAACAGTGACGCGACTGTCTTCTTCAAGGATCCCATCTCCAATGCATGCCGTCTTGGCATTTCGCTCTACGGCATCTCCACATATGAAAAGAGCCTGGAATATCCGATTGCGCTCTATTCCACTGTCATGATGACAAAGCACGTTTCCAAAGGAGAAACGATCGGCTACGGCGCCACGTATACAGCAGAAGGTGATGAAATCATCGCTACTGTTCCGATCGGCTACGCGGATGGTCTGGTCCGTGCAAACCAGGGCAGAAAGGTCTATATTGACGGCATGCTGTGTGAAATCACAGGCCGTGTATGCATGGATCAGGTCATGATCCGTCTTGATCACGATGTTCCCTTCGGAACACCGGTGGAGATCTTCGGACCCCACATCTCCATTGAAAAGATGGCCGAGGAACTGCATACGATTCCCTATGAAATCATCTGCCTGATCAGCGGCCGTGTTACCCGCACATATATCTGGCACGGTGAAAAAGTAACTGAAGAAAACGCACGTCTTCTGAAAAGCGAAGCGACAGAGCTGTAAGCCCTGCCGCTTTTTTCATTTCTTCAATTTGCGTTTCAGTGTCAGATCCAGTTCTGAAAGCTGTCTGTTGCCTTCTTCTGCCATCTTCAGAATATCTTCTTTTTCCGCAATGTCCTTCATTGCCTCTGATGCTGCTGCACGGTAATCCCTTTTGAAGTGATCGTTCAGTTTCTTCCAGGGAATGCCTTTCATTTTCTCCATCAGTTTCTCATCGGCATCGATTCTGCCCTGTCTGATCAGCACGGCGATCACCGGATAGCCGGGATACGACTGCCAATAGGTTGCCGGATCTGAAGAGGCATAGGTGTTCTCCTCCCACTTCACAAGGTATGTCTTGGATCCGTCTGAGGAAGATACCTCGGCATGATCCTCATGCATGATGACTCTGTTGTCCGCAAGCGCGGTATACGCTTCCAGTATTTTTTCTGCCGGCGGCATTTTCATGATTGTTTCTCCTCTGGTGTGATTGTGATAAACGCGATTTCCGGGTTGTTGTACAGACGCGGAATATGCGGGTTGCCGGATGCCAGACCGCGGCTGACAAACATCTTTGCCTTGCCCGTCTGATGAACGCCTTCGGTATACTTCGGGAACAGTCCCTGCCGGGGCGCGATGATTCCCTGATGGGTAAACGGAATGCGCCACTGTCCGCCATGCGCATGTCCGCAGATGATGAGATCGCAGTTCAGCTTCTCATAGAAGGATACATAATCCGGTCTGTGGCACAGCAGCAGACGGAATTTCTTTGTCTTCCACAGCGCATTTGCCTTTGCCGGTTTCATATTTGCTCTGTATCCCATATCACGGATGCCGGCAATCTCCAGATCCTGAAACAGCTCAGCTGTGCCTTCCAGGATCTTCACGCCCTTCTCTTCCAGTCTCTGATGAAGCTCATTGAGATTTTTCAGATAGACGTCATGATTGCCCGGAACATAGTACACAGGTCTGTTTCTGATCTGATCAATCAGTTCAAAGCTGATTTCGAGATCTCTTCCGATATCAAACAGATCGCCGGGAATGACGATCAGATCCGGGTTTTCCTGTTCGATCACATCAGTGATCTTTGACTGCTTTTCCCCGAACCTGCGGCAGTGCAGATCTGCCAGCACGCAGATCTTTACAGCCTTTCCGACCTTTGCGGACACGATTTCCGTATGGGTCACATCCATCCGGTACTGCAGTCCGGCAAGGAAAAGAAGTATGCATAATGTTGCAATCAGAATCCACATGGTCTCATTTTACCATGAAAAAAGCGGAACCCGCAGATTCCGCTGAATATGATGCTCAGATGCCCTGGCTCTTCGGCAGCATCGCTGCGCCGACAATACCCGGTTCCTCGAGTCCGGCAATCACGAACGGTGTGTCGTGAACTGCTGTATGTGACATCGCCTTGAAGTTTTCAATGACGCCCGGCAGGAATCTGTCGGCAGACTTTGTCATACCGCCGCCGATGATGAAGATATCCGGATCGCATACGCACGCGATTGTCGCGAACAGCTGTCCGAGATCCCTTTCCATTCCGGCTTTGATTTCGAGTGCCTTTTCATTACCCTCTGCCGCAAGATCAAATACATGGCCGGCATGGGCAATCTTGTCATCTCCGAACGCAGCCTTTCCCTTGCGGGTGATCGCTGTGCCGGAAGCTTCGTTTTCAACTGCGCCGACGTTCAGGTAGTTGACCTTCTCGCGGTCGCGGTCGATGATGATATTCGCGATTTCACCGCCGAAGCCGTGCTTGCCGGAAACGGTCTTGCCGTCTACGACGAGAACGCCGCCGATACCGGTGGAAATCGTGACATAGAATACTGTGGAGAGTCCTTTGCCGGCACCGACCAGTGCTTCCGCAAGTCCGGCAACGTTGGCATCGTTGTCAACGAAAGCGGGCATGCCGAATTCCTTGGACAGCTCGTCAGCGATCGGATAGCCTGTAAAGCCCGGCAGGTTGGTGCTGAGAACCATACATCCGGCTTTGGTGTTGACCGGACCCGGAACACCGACGCCGATTCCCGCGCATTCTTTCCAGTCAGGAATCTCACGGATCATTTCCTTGATGTTGCCCATAACCTTTGCCGGTCCTTCCTGACCATAGGAAGGTCCTTTGACCTGGGCAATCACCTGACCGTCTTCGGAGATCTTCGCCACTCTGACGTTTGTTCCGCCAAGGTCAATGCCGATATACGTTTTCATTTCAATTATTCCTCCTGTAACTCAGATTACTTATCTCTATTTTAGTATCCGCGTGATATGATTTCAATTGAGATTCTCAGAAAGGAAGCATATATGAACGATGAAGAAATCATGGAAATGCTGAAAAAGCATCCCGGCAATGCCCCGCAGTACGATGTATCTTCATGCATGCTGAATGAAAACAGTCCGCTGTACGGAAAGCGCATCATCTTTCTCGGCAGCAGCGTAACATACGGCGCAGCATCGTTTGCGGAAAGCTTTGTGGAATACCTGCAGGCGGAAGACGGCGTCATTCCTTACAAGGAAGCAGTATCCAGCACGACGCTTGCGGATGTCAAGGAAGGCTCCTACGTGCAGCGCGTTCAGACGATTCCTGCGGATTTTAAAGCGGATGCCTTCATCTGTCAGCTTTCCACCAACGATGCCACCAAGGGAGCGCCGCTTGGAAAAGCCGGTGATACCTCTGTGTATACAGCTGCCGGAGCTATTTCCTGGATCATTGACTACGCGAAGAAAACATGGAACTGCCCTATCTTCTTCTATACCGGAACGAAGTTCGATAATCCGCGCTATGAACAGATGATCGAAATGCTGTATGAAATACAGAAAACAAAGGACTTCGGCATCATTGATTTCTGGAATCATCCGATGAACGAGATCAGCCGTGAGGATTACAGTCTGTATATGGCAGACGGCATCCACCCTGTCAAAGCCGGATACAGACTCTGGTGGACACCGGAATTCAGAAAATTTCTTATTAAAAATCTCTGATCATCAGTCAGAGATTTTTTTCAGCCATTTTTCCTGTTTCAGACGGAAGAGGAGAATCGCGCCGCGGAAACAGAGTTCCATGGCCATGGCGATCCACATACCCTTCAATCCGATGCGGGGTGCGAGGAACCATGCCGGTAGCACTCTGACCACCCATACAGAGAACAGATTCATCAGTCCCGGAACCAGCGTATCACCGGCACCGCGCAGCGCGCCTGTTGCGACAATGGATGCCGCAAACAGCGGTTCCGCAAGCAGCTCAATGCGCAGCACCTCCGCTGCGAGAGTACGCACCTCCTGGGAAGGTGTCATAAACGTGAATACATAGGGGCAGAGGAAATACATGATGATGCCAAGCACGCTCATCGCCGCCATTCCCGAGAATGTTGTCAGCCAGGCAAAGGATCTTGCCAGGTTTTTGTTCTTCGCGCCGTACGCCTGTCCGACAAGCGTCGTTGAGGCGGAAGCGATACCGAAGCCCGGCATATAGCAGATCGACTCTGCCGTTACGCCGATGGAGTTCGCGGCGATCGCGACTGTGCCAAGCGGCGCGATGATCTTTGTCGTGACAATGGACGCAAGATTGATGGCACCGGACTGCATTGCCATCGGCACACCGATTTCGAGTGCTCTTTGAATGACTTCCCTCGGCGCCTTCCAGCTGCTCTTATGATGTCTGAGAGCCAGGATTTCCGATCTGCAGGCAGCGTAATAGAGAAGGATGACGGCGCTGACAAGGATGGAAAGCGACGTTCCGTACTGGGCACCCTTGACGCCAAGACCGGCGCCCCAGACGGCGAATTCAATTCCGAAGAAGGAAACCGTACGGGAAGGAAAGATCAGGAAGAAGTTGAAGATCATATCCAGCACGCACATCATTGAGGCAACGATGGACGGCACTTTCATATTGCCGGTGCACTGCAGCATATTCATGCACAGGGAGTTGATCTGCCGCACCGGAATAAACAGAGCGAAAAACAGGAAATACGCCGTTGCGTCACTCCAGATTGCCTGTTCCGCGCCAAGCCAGGCGGGCAGACGGAATGCCAGCATCACGCCGATGCACGCAAGGACCGCGGAAAGCAGCGAAGTGGAAAGCAGTGACTGCCGGAACAGCGAAACTGCCCTGTTCCTGTCGCCTGCGCCGACTGCGTGGGCAACCTGCACGGAAAAACCGGCAGCCGCGGCCATGATGATGCCGCCGAACAGCCACGTGGAGGATGACACCAGACCAATTGCCGCTGTCGCTCCGGCACCGAGCGAACCCACCATCGCGGCATCGATATACTGCATCAGGATCTCCGTGATCTGGGCGAGGATACCCGGCAGAGAGAGCCTGTAAACAACCGTGATTTTTTCTTTGAGCGACAGTTCTCTGTCAGTTCTGACTGCCGCAGACAGATCGAATTTTTCCATGCGGTAAATTATAAAGCAGGAATGCGCGTTTCATTCAGAATTTGCTCAAAAAAATGAACAGTTTCCTGTTCATTCCTCATTCAGCTTCCGGATCAGCTCCGCGTTTTCTTCCAGAAGATCATACAGGCCGTCCTCGCTGAGCACGCCTCTTTTGAGATCTGCCGGAAGTTTTCCGGCTTCATCCGCCTCAAAGTCACTGCGCCACTCTCTGCGGTAATACGCATCCAGGGCAGCGATTTTCTCCTGTGCCTCACGCCAGTTCGCAATGGCTTTTTCCAGTTCTTTCACTGCTTCCGATGCTTCATCAAAAAGCGCTTCATACTGCATGATTCTTTCTGTCTGTTTCATTCTGCCGTCCTTCTTTCTGCCGTTTGTACAAGTGATGAAAAGCGTCAGTACACACTTTCCTTAAATCCATAGTATCATTACAGAACAGAATAAGGAGTTTATTTGTATGTTTAAAGCATTCAGATACCTGAAACCGTTCTGGCTGTCGGTCGTTGCGGTCATTGCCCTGGTATTTGCCCAGGTGCAGTTTGACCTGTCGCTTCCCGATTATATGTCGAGAATCGTTACATACGGTATCCAGTACGGCGGAATTACTGAACCGGTTCCGCAGGCGCTGACAGAAGAAACATTTGAGAAGCTGGCATATGCCGCTGACGCCCAGATGCTTTCAAGCCTCTATACCAGGACATCCGATCCGGGCGCAGTCCTTCCGATGCCCATTGCGGATGCGAAAAGCATCTATGTTCTGAACGGCACTCCCTCTGAAGAGGATGCGGCTGCGGTTGAGGAAGCGTATCTTCTTGTCACGATGGCGGAAGCTTCCGGTCTTGATCCTGCGGCGGAAGGTTCCATTGAGAAGACAAAAGAAGCGCTGAAGGACTACACAGCGGAAAACAGGCAGTCCGCGATCATGATGGCTTTGAAGCAGGAATACGCTTCTGCCGGAATCAATATGGAGAAAGTGCAGAACAGCTATATCCTGCGGGAAGGCATGATCATGCTGGCAATTGCCCTGATTGCCTCACTCTGCGCTGTAGCGTCCTCATACCTTGCCAGCCGCACGGCAACCGGTGCCGCAAGGCAGATGAGGCAGGATGTCTTTGAAAAAGTCGAGACGTTCTCCAGCGAGGAATTCTCCCGTTTCTCCACTGCCTCTTTGATCACACGTACCACCAATGACGTCCAGCAGGTTCAGCAGATCCTGACGATGATGCTCAGAATCGTGCTGTTTGCGCCGATGATGGGACTTACCTCCCTGTTCAAGGTGCTTCGCTATAAAAACCTTGCCTCGGTACTCGGCTGGGCGGTGCTGTTCATGATCGTCATGATGATCATCGTTCTGAGAGTTACCATGCCCCGCTTCCGCATTGCCCAGAAGCTGGTTGACCGGCTGAATCTTGTCAGCCGTGAACAGCTCTCCGGCATGCTTGTCATCCGTGCCTTCAATAATGAAAAGGAAGAAGAAAAGCGGTTTGATGAAGTCAATACCGACATGCGGAATCTGAATACGTTCCTGAACAGAGTCATGGTCATGATTTCTCCGATCATGACATTCATGATGAGCAGCGTTTCCGTCATGATTATCTGGATCGGTGCTTCCGGCATTGACAGAGGCATCATGCAGATCGGCGATATCATGGCATTCCTGCAGTATTCCACGCATGTTCTGATGTCCTTCATGATCGTTGCCATGATCTTCGTCATGATTCCCCGTTCCGCTGTTTCCGCTTCCCGTATCTTTGAAGTCCTGGAAACAGAACCGGAGATCATTGACCCGAAAGATCCGAAATCCCTTCCGGAAGAGAATCTTCCGATCACCTTCGATCATATCTGTTTCCGTTATCCGAAAGCGGAAAAAGATGTTCTTGAAGATATCACCTTTACTGCGATGCCGGGTGAAACCGTCGCGCTGATTGGTTCCACAGGCTCGGGAAAATCAACATTGATCAATCTGCTTCCGCGTTTCTTCGACGTCACCTCCGGCGCGATCCGCATCGGTGACACGGACATCCGTGAGATCACCCAGCATGATCTGCGCAGCCGCATCGGCTATGTTCCCCAGAAAGGAATCCTGTTCTCGGGAACGGTGGAATCCAATCTGAAGTATGCCGATGAAGGCGCTTCACCGGAAACCATTGAAGAAGCGCTTCGCATCTCGCAGGCTTCGGACTTCGTTCACGCGATGCCGAACGGCCTGCAGGAGCCGATTGCCGAAGGCGGAACCAACGTCTCCGGCGGACAGAAACAGCGTCTCTCCATTGCCAGAGCCCTGACAAAGAAGTCATCCGTCTATATCTTTGACGATACCTTCTCCGCTCTGGACTATGCGACTGATGCGAAGCTGAGAGAAGCGCTGAACGAGATGATCCATGCCTCAAAGGCAACGGTATTCATCGTTGCCCAGCGCATCAGCACGATCATGAAAGCCGACAAGATCATCGTTCTGGATGAAGGAAAGATTGCCGGCATCGGAACCCACAGCGAACTGATGAAAAC
>ONSK01000143.1 GCA_900320455.1 uncultured Erysipelotrichaceae bacterium
ATGATTGATCCCGGCACACTGGTACAGCTTCTGATGGCAAAATACCCCTATGAATTCTACTGGTATGACAAAACAGTAGGTGTTTCATATGCTTACGGCATCGGCGCAACTCATAACGGAAGCGAATATGTGATCTATCCGCAGAACTACAAGATCAGCCTTTCCGTTGCCCAGGAATACGAGGCAGGCCAGTATCAGGCAGATACGACAATCACATCCGCTGCTGTAACAGCCGCATCCAACGCGAAGGATATCGTTTCAAAACACGCGTCTTTGGGTGATAAAGACAAACTGTATGAATATAAGACAGAGATCTGTAATCTTGTTTCCTACAATACGGCAGCCGCAGAGAATGATTCCACACCATACGGCAACCCGTGGCAGCTGATCTGGGTATTTGACGGAGATGCATCCACCACGGTTGTGTGTGAAGGCTATTCCAAGGCATTCCAGTATCTCTGCGATATGTCTTCCTTTGAAAGCAGTAAGATCGACTGCATCAGTGTAACAGGCACAATGGCCGGCGGTACAGGTGAGGGTCCGCATATGTGGAATATCGTTACACTGATGGACGGCAGACACTACCTGACAGATATCACCAACAGCGATACCGATACCATCGGTGATGATGACAGCCTGTTCCTGGCAAAATACGAATCCGGCAGTGTGACTGACGGCTATGTCTTCCGCAATACATCCGGGTCAAGGATTTCCTACGTCTATGATGATGAGACACGCAGTCTGTATACCGAGGCAGATCTGACGATTTATGATCTTCCAAGAAGCGGATCCTGCGGAGAGGGAGTTACATACTCCGTTGACAACAACGGCGTGCTTGTCCTTGCAGGAAACGGTAAAGTTGAAGATAACCCTGATTACCTCGCTTTCGCGGATGAAATCAGAACGATCCAGATCGGCGAGAATATCACCGGCCTTTCAGAGACCGCATTCGCCGGAATCAATCAGATTGAAAGTCTGTCCTATGGATCATGTTACAGTGACTGGCAGGCACTGATGGATACCTATACAGGCAGTGAACTGAACGGCATCAATGTACAGCTGGCTTATCCGCTTGAAGAAGGAACATGGTACTGGTCAGAAGATTACAGGACTGCTTCTCTGGATCTGGTTTGTCCGAAGCATGGTGAGAAAGAAATCAACATTGCCGCGGATGTCACTTCCGAGGGAGGCGGCAGAGGAGAAAAATTTACTGCAACTGCTGAATTTAACGGAACTGTATATACAGCTTCACATACATATCTGGAAACGCAGTCACTTGCTTTCAAAGAATCAGAATATAATCTTTCGGAAGGCGGATCGCTCTATCTTTATGACATGATAACAACTGAACCGGAAAGTGTTCTGTACTGGCAGGATCTGATTTTTGACAGTTCTGATACATCCGTTGCCCAGATTACAGACAATACCCTTTCCTATGTCAGTCAGGGTACTGCGACTATTTATGCCATTGACCCGTACAACACAAATATCCAGGCAACATGCACTGTGAACATGCTGGGTCCGGTCACATTCACACCGCTGTATGAAGATCCTGTCACAGTCAAGGTGGGAGATTCCTATACGGTGAAATATGAAATCAGCGGTGCTTCCTCTGTGGAATACCAGTACTACAACGGCATGTCCGGGGGAAACAGTTATATTTCCATTGAGGGAGATACATTCACCTTCAAGGAAGGAATTCCCGGCGGATCCTATACATACGCGATCTATGCAAATGACACACAGGTTGGAACCATTACATTCAATGTAATCAAAAAGGCAGAATACATCTCGCTGACTGCAGACAGTGTCTACACCACAACACAGAAGAGTGTGACAATTCCTGTCAGCGTGCAGCCATGGGATGCGACTGCGCCGATTACATATACAAGCAGCGATCCTTCTGTCGCTTCCTTTGATGATCCGCAGCTGAATACTCTGACACTCCATAAGAGCGGAAAGACAGTCCTGACTGCCGATGCCGGAGACGGTATTACCGCTTCTGCGGAAATCACGGTATCTGATCTGGACTGCGCCACAAAAGCAATGATTAAGAACGGTACGGAATTCCGTGTGAAGAAAGGACATACACTGGCTTCTCCGTTCACCTTTATGCCGGAAGGACAGGAATACGAGGATGACAGATTCACCTATACCTCATCTGATGAGAGTATCGTAACTGTAGATGAAAACGGAACGCTGACAGGTATCGCCTCAGGCAGTGCGGTCATTACTGTCTACGGCCGGCTGGGAGAACTGTTCTCAGGCAGCGTCAGTGTCTATGAAGAACCGACGTCCATTTCATTCAAAAAAGATACATATACACTGAGTTCACAGAAGTATAGCATGGTTATGAGGGATGAGGTTGTCTATGAGCCGGCAGGAGCTTCCTACGGCGGCTATACATGGTCTCTTTCAGATAATGGTACTGCATATCTGAACACAATGTACGGGACCATTTATTATTCATCACCCGGCACTGCTACACTGACAATCACCAGCAATGACGATCCGTCTGTCAGTGCGTCCTGCACGATCATCACAACGGAAGAGAGTGCTGAACCTACAGGTATTATTCTCCCTGATACTGCGACTGCATATGTTGGATCCGTTCTGTATCTGTGTCCGAGGCTTGAGCCAGAAGAGGCCGATTATTACAAAAATTATCGCTTCGGAAACTATCTGTCCAATGATAATCTGAGCAGAATGACTTATATGTCTTATACAAATGTGATTGGTTTCAGCTGTGATAAGGCGGGCGTAACAGAAGTGACAGTCGTCAATTCTGATGAAACACTATCTAAAACGATCACAGTTACCATACTGGATGAACCGGTTTCCAATGGTGTACAGAATGAAACATATTGCATCGGCAGAAGCGATGGAACCAGAAAACTCGACGGCGTCATTAAACCGGATGAGTATACCTTCTATGCGGGAAAAAACTATTATATTGAAAGAAGCTATTCCACTTTCAGCAGCCGTCAGGCATATGTGGGATATAAGAATTATGGAAACAGCTTCGTCACTGCTATGGAGGAAACAGGCCTCTTTGAAAGTGTCACAGCCGATGTGTCAAGTTCATCCCAGTACGGCGAGAATTATAGAACTTTCCTGACACCCTCTGTTCCGGGAACTGCCACAATCACCATCTGTAACAGAGAAGTGACTTTGCACGTAGTTGGATTCACTGAAGTACCTTCAAATGTGGAAACAGATACAACGGTTTCCGAGGACCTGACAGACGCCATCAGTGCCGGAGGCACATACGGTGTTGATCTTTCCTCGGATGCGGATACTGTCACAATTGATGACGAAACAGCATCCCAGGCATCAGAGAATGAAAAGATCGTCGTACAGACATACATGGATGTTTCCGTATCCAATGTTGAAGACAACGGCACATCCGTCACAATGACCGTTGACATCACACCGATGTATCAGATCGTAAAACTCAATCAGGATCAGGCAGATGACGAAGCCGGAACAGCTATCGGCGCGCCGCAGGAAATGGAAGTAAACAGACCTGTGGAAATGGTCATTCCGACAGGAAACACATTCCCGGAAGGTTCGACTGTCTATATCAGACACGTCAAGAAAGACGGCACAGTCTACCTGTATACAGGAACAGTGGAAAACAATGCGGTCAGGTTCATTAACAGCCATGGCTTCTCGACATTTGAAATCACATCCGAAGATACAGCAGTCGCAAAGATCGGCAAGACCGGCTATGAGACACTGCAGGGTGCAGTGAGCGCAGTTAAAGACGGACAGACAATCACTGTCGTGACAGATGAAGCAATGACAGCGGAAGTATCCGGCGTCAAGACATTCACCATTGAAAACAATGACAATGTCACGGTTACACCGGCAGAAGGATACAGACTGTCCCAGGAAGGTACTTTATATATCGTCACAGAGTCACCTCTGAAGAAGACTGAGGCAAAAGATCCGACATGCGACGAAGAAGGCAACAGTGCATACTGGACAGATACAGAAACAGGAAAATACTACAGTGATTCCCAGGGAGAACATGAAATCACAGAAGGCAGCTGGATCATCCCTGCGACAGGTCACAAATGGGGAGAAGTCACAGTTACATGGAACGCAGCTGACAAGACAGCCACAGCGACTGTCACATGCCTCAATGATTCTTCTCATGTACTGCCAGAAACAGTCACATATACAGAAGAAATCACAACACCTGCCACACCGACAGAAGCAGGAGAGATGACTTATACGGCAGTCTTCAAGAATG
>ONSK01000061.1 GCA_900320455.1 uncultured Erysipelotrichaceae bacterium
CCTGGTGCACATCCTGATTGACCGGTTCGTCAATATCTGAGGTGTAATACCATGTGCTGTCGGAACCGATCATCTTCTTCGCGATGCGGAATGTCCTGGAAGTGATCTCTGGGAACTGTCTGTGATGACCGCCGCTGTAATCAAGATGCAGTGTATAGGCATCAGACCAGATCGCATACAGCGTGATGTCATCATGCAGGGGAATGCCGTAATCCGCATCCCTGCGGCAGTACATCTTTCCCGTGCCTTCCGGTTCCGTATTCAATCCGCATAATACAAGATTGTCATTTTCCGGCATCAGATCAAAGAGGAAGCATTTGAATACCTCATCTTCCGTCACAAAACGGATCTGATCTTTTTTCTCATTCGCGAATGCATTCTCCGGCACATTGCGGAAAACACCGCCGTTTGCGTCAAGTGTTACTGTAATTCTGTTCGTGTTTCTGACTGTCATATAGAGTATCCTCGTTCATATTGTATACCAAACTTCATGCCTGTGTATGGGCGACAAGATTATGCACCCAGATTCTTTTTTCCACCAGCCACAGGCCGATGACAGATTTCATCACATCCGCCAGCTGAACAGAGAGGAACAGCTGCGGCAGTGTCATCTGCGTATATCTGGAAAGCAGATATGCCAGGGAAAAGGAAACCGCGCAGGTAAAGACGCTGTCAAACAGGAATGTGATGACGGTCTTTCCGCCGCTGCGCAGTGTGAAATAAGCACTGTTGTATAAGGCGGCATTCGCCATCAGAAGACCGCCGATGCGGATCAGCTTGGCAGCTGTTTCCTTCACCGCATCATCCGTATTGTACAAAGCGGGAAAGAGCGGCGCAAGCAGCGCCATCACCAGTCCGAACAAGGCACTTAATACAACCGACATCACGATCATCTTCCTGTCTGTTTCCACCGCTTCCTCTTCTTCACCGGCCCCGAGCTTCTGTCCTACCAGAATGCCGATGGCATTGCCCATCGCGATGCAGATGATGATAAAGAGGCTGTTCACGGTATTGGAGATGTTGTATGCCGCAACGGCATCGAGACCGCGCGTGGAATAGCACTGGGCAACAGCCGCAACACCCATGGACCAGAACACTTCATTCAGGATCAGCGGCAGTCCCCTGCCCGCCACGGAAGTGATCAGCGTCTTTGTGATATGCACGTTCTTTGTAAAATCCGCGAAGAACGGAAAGCGTTCCTTTGAGCCAAGGGCGGAAATCGTCACATGCGCCAGTTCCACAAATCTGGAGATGACTGTCGCAAGAGCGGCACCGGCAATTCCCATCTTCGGCAATCCGAAGTGTCCGAAGATCAGCAGCCAGTTGAAGACGAAGTTGACACCGACCGCAAGAAAGGAAGCGCGCATCGGCAGCACTGTCTCACCTGCCTCTTTCATCGTTGAAGCAATGCACTGGGTAAAGGCAAACGGCAGCATTCCCGCCAGCATGATCAGGATGTACTGCCTTGAACATGCCATCGTCACCGCGATGTCCTCCGCGCTGTTGATTTCCCCGTCCATATACAGACCGGCAAGCTGTTCGCCAAACAGCACCAGCACAGCCGTTCCGGCAATGGTGATCAGCGTGCAGGCTGCCAGTTTCAGCCACAGGCAGTTCTTCACGCCGTCCATGTCATTCCTGCCGAAATACTGTGCACTGAAAATACCGACCGCGTTCACTGTCCCGAACATTGCCAGGTTGAAGATGAACAGCAGCTGGTTGGAGATTGAGACACCGCTCATCGGCAATGTGCCCACCTGCCCCACCATGATGTTGTCCAGCATGTTGACAAAGTTGGTGATCAGGCTCTGGGCCATGATCGGCACGGCAACCGCCAGCACTGTTTTATAAAAGGATCTGTCTCCGATCCATCTTTCCTTCAGGTTCAAAGTCATATGGAGAAGTATATCATACGTACAATGCCCGCAAGAAAAAAATGATCCGTATGATACGGATCAATAGTGCACATGTGATTTGACTTTTCCTGTTTTCTTCTTTTTCCGTTCCGGAAGCTCAGGCCACATTTCCTCCACCATGGCTCTGAAGTCTTCTTTGTCATCCAGGTTCTCCGCTCTGAGCATGATGCTTTTTGAACCTTCATACGGTGCTCTTTCCGGCACATCCGGCAGGTGTCTGCGGGAGGCTTCCGTCAGCTTGACAAGGACTTCCCCATCGCTGTAGATACCGCCGAAAATTCTGTCCCGGTAATAGAACAGCCATCCGCCCATCATGGGCACTCTGCGCACATCATCCAGCTCATCCAGCTGTGACATGACATATTCCGCAAGTTCTCTGTTATTCATATCTCAAGTATAGCATGCCTTCTTTCAGATTGGCCTTACATCCTCATTCAGCGCTTCATTGTATTCCTGTTCACTGATGTATTCATTTTTTAGCATGCACTGCAGCACTTTCTTCTGACGCTTCTTCGCGTATTCATAGCCGGTGGAAAGCTGATAGGCGCTCGGCGCGTTGGGCAGTCCCGCCAGCATCGCCGCCTTTGCCAGGGAAAGATCAGACGCAGACAAGCCGTAGTATCCTTCCGCGGCATTCTTCAGTCCATAGTATCCGTCACCATAGTAGTTCATATTCGCGTACAGCGCGAACAGTTCCTCATCCGTATACTTCTCCTCCAGATCATGCATGATCAGGATGCCGGCAAGCTTTTCATCCAGTTCCCTGTCCGCTGTTCCGAAATACAGGTTCTTGGCAATCTGTTCGGGAATCGTGCTGCCGCCTTCAATCAGATTGCCGTAACGCAGGTTGTTGTATATCGCTCTTGCCAGTGCAATGAAATCATAGCCGTCACGTTCGAAGTATCTCTTGTCTTCCACTGCCACGACCGCGTTCACAAAATCCGGATCGATCGCTTCATAGGTGAGATACCCTTCTTTTTCCGTATAGGCGCTGACTGCTTCTTCCAGCGGTTTTTCACGGATCACTTCATCGCGCACCTTGTCCGCAATGTAATATCCGTATCCGGCAAGCAGTGTTCCTGCCATGATCACCAGGATCATCAGAATTCCAATCAGTTTTCCAAGTATTCTTTTCATACTTTTATCTTATACGTATTACTCTTCTAATTCCCTGCATCTCTCTTAATTTTTTCTTACAGCTTTGTCACAAAAAGAAAAAGGAACCACACGGGTTCCCTGCGATGAATCATTATTCCTCGACTTTGGAGAACATGTCTTTTCCGACCATGCAGAGAGGGCATGTCCAGTCTTCGGGAAGATCCTCGAATGCTGTTCCGGCAGCGACACCGTTGTCAGGATCGCCGGCTTCCGGATCGTAAACATATCCGCAGATATCACACTTATACTTTTCCATATTCGTACTCCTTTATCTGCGTTCATTGTATCACATGTATTCGCCGATTTCCTCCATGGAACTCTGCGGTCCGGGAGCTTTCCGGTGCAGCCAGATGCCGTGTCTGATAAACAGCAGGATCTCCAGCAGCACATACGCGAGCAGGAAGATCAGCGGGATTCTCGTGAAGTGGAAATACGGCAGCCGGCATGTCCCCGGAATTTCTTTTCTCTGGGAATAGAGAATTGCCGTAAAGAGAATGAACATCGCGCTTCTGTACATGTTTTCCGTCGTATCAAACGGTTCATCCGGATAACGTGCCTGCAGGGCAGCTGCCTGCATTTCGAACTGGTGAACCATGGCTTCGTTCTTCTTCATGGAAGGAACGCCTGTATAGCTTCCGGAGTGCTGGACGTAATGGTACAGCCTGTCAGAGATGGTGCGGATACGGCGGCAGTTCTCCATGCATCGGTAGATTGTCGCGATATCCTCATAGCCTTCGCAGGACAGCGGGAAAAGCACATCTCTGAAGGTTTCCGTACGGTACAGCTTGCCCCAGGGATAGTTGTTCACCCTGGTATTTCCAAGCAGCGCATGCAGAGCCTCCATCCGGCTGTAGCTTCTGTTGTGCGGTGCCAGGCGGTACAGCTTGCCAAGCGGATAATCCATTGTGAAGCCGCATTCCACCATATCGCAGTCCGCGTCCTTCTTCATCTCTCCCATCATCCTGGCAACCATGTTCTTCTCGCACCAGTCATCGGAATCCACAAACATGAAGTATTCCGTATGCACGAGGGCAACTCCGATATTGCGGGTGTAGCTGATGCCATGGTTATACTGGGCAAACAGATGCACGCACGGATATTCCTTCTGCAGTTCGCTGATTACGGTTCTGCTTTCATCAGAGGAACCGTCATCCACGACCACGACTTCCATGCCCGGATAGGTCTGTTCCGCCAGGGAACGTATGCACTTTTCGATATATCTGCCGTTGTTGTAGTTGATTACGACAGCTGTTACTCTTCCGTCTTCCATTGTTTCTATTATACGCAGAACTGGTTAAATGGTTGATTAAAAATACTTAAGAAAGGCTTACATCTGTGTAAGAAACACAAAAACGGGATTATTTCCCGTCCAGCACTTCTTTCTGGTACTCTCTTGAGAGATCCAGCATATGTGTGTATAAACTGCGGAAATAGATTCTGATCTGATCATCCTCAATTCTCGCGCAGCTGCGTTCTGTAATTTCTTTTTCCCTTCCGCTGTCCAGAATGGGCATTCTGTTTTCAATCTTGAAATCAATGATATCGTGAACGACATGGAACCGTTTCTCAAACAGTTCCGCGATCTGAGCATCGATCTGATCGATCTCTGCTCTGTCCTGTTCCAGTCTTGTGCTCATAGTACCTCCTGATGCGCATTGACTATTATATTCATTTCATCTTGAAAATACACTGAAACAATTAATTGTATATATGAAAACTTTACAAATAAATGTATAATTTTGAGGTAAAAAAAGGACAGGTAAAACGTATGGGAAAGAATTTTGTGTTCATCTCACCGACATTCCCGCAGACATACTACCAGTTTCCGAAAGCATGGAAACAGATCGGCGGTACCTCACTGTGCATCGGTGAAGACAGCTGGGATTCCCTCAGCCCCGAATTGAAAGAAGCAACAGACGAATACTATCAGGTTCATTCCATGATGGACTATGACGAAATGTACCGGGCGGTTGCGTGGTTTGCCCACAAGCACGGAAAGATCGACTGGCTGGAAAGCAACAATGAATTCTGGCTGGAACAGGATGCCCGTCTGAGAACGGACTTCAATATCACAACCGGCGATAAGACCGGCGATGTTGAACGCTTCAAGCTCAAGTCCAACATGAAGGCCTTCTATGAAAGAGCAGGCGTTCCGACAGCGAGATATCATCTGACCTCCACGCTGGAAGAAGGAAAGAAATTCATCGCGGCAGTCGGCTATCCCGTCATCGTCAAGCCGGACAACGGCGTCGGTGCCAACGCGACATGGAAGATTTCCGATGATGAAGGTCTGGAAGATTTCTACAGACAGGATCTGCCGACCCAGTACATCATGGAAGAATTCGTGCCGGGATATATTGTTTCCTTCGATGGTATTACCGATCAGGACAACAACATCATCTTCAAGACAAGCCACACATTCCCGGAACCGATCATGGATATCGTCAATTCCAAGGATGAGTGCTTCTACTGGAGCGAAAGAGAAATTCCCGAAGATCTGGATAAATACGGCACTGCCGTCATCAAGGCATTCGGCATCAAGGGACGTTTCTTCCACACGGAATACTTCCGTCTTTCCGAAGACAAGAAAGGTCTCGGCAAGAAAGGCGATCTCGTAGGCCTTGAAGTCAACATGCGTCCGCCCGGGGGATTCACACCGGACATGATGAACTTCGCGAATGATATCAACGTATACATGATCTACGCGAACATGGCGATGAACAACGAAGCCAACTATACAACGGACAGACCGTATCACTGCTGCTATCTGGGAAGAAGAGACCACCTCGCTTACAGATACAACGCTGCTCACATCTATTCCAAGTTCGGAAACAACATCATGGTTCATACCAGAATGCCGGAACTGCTTGGTGAAGCAATGGGCAATGAGTGCTATGTAGCACGTTTCAAGACAAAGAAAGAAGTAGAAGAATTCGCCAAGGTGGTATTTGCGAAACCGGAGCCGTCAAAGAAATGAAAATTGAATACTATAAAGAATACAGTCACAATCTGAACAGAGACATGGAATTCAAGGTATACGGACACGGCGGAAAGCCGATGCTCGTATTCCCCTGCCAGGACGGCAGATTCTATGACTTTGAAGACAGAGGCATGGTGGAAAGCGCGCATGAATACATCGATGCCGGAAGACTTCAGCTGTTCTGCTGTGATTCCAATGACATCAACTCCTGGTCAAGAGTCAATGACTGGGACAACAGAGACCGCATTCTCCAGCACGAAGCGTTCTATCACTATATCGTCGATGAACTCTGCCCGAGAATCTTCGACATCAATGCCGCAGCCAACGGCGGAAACTACGCTGATGGAATCCTGACGGCAGGCTGTTCAATGGGCGGTTCCCACGCTCTCAACTTCCTGTTAAGAAGACCGGATATCTTTGCCGGATGCATCGCGATGAGCGGCGCATACAACGCAAGACTGTTCTTCCCGGACTACATGGATGATCTTGTATACAACAACTCACCGGTTGATTACATCGAGGGCATGCCCTATGATCATCCGTACGTCGAGATGTACAGAAACAGAGACATCTATGTCATCTGCGGCAGAGGCGCATGGGAACATCCGATGCAGGAAGACTCGGCCAGGCTGAAGGAGCTCTTCGGCTACAAGAACATTCCCGCCCACATTGAATTCTGGGGTGAGGATGTTGCCCATGACTGGCCATGGTGGCTGAAGGAATTTCCTTATTATCTCAACTTCGTATGTTAAGCATCTGAACTCCAGATGCTTTTCTTTTTCTGCTTCTTTTGTTAAGATTACAAAGCATATGCGGATATGGCGGAACTGGCAGACGCGCCAGATTTAGGAATATACGCGCTTCAAATGGGGATATGGCGGAATTGGCAGACGCATC
>ONSK01000060.1 GCA_900320455.1 uncultured Erysipelotrichaceae bacterium
ACACGGACTTCCTTGCCTGTCTTCTTGAAGATCTGGTCAGCGATTTCATAGGATACAGAAGGATATTCAGACTTGGCCAGCTTCTTCTTGTATTCCTTCTTGGAAAGAGCAGCGTCTTCCTTGGAGATTGCGCCTTCAGCGACAGCGATGATGGAGAATCTCTTGCCTGCCTTGTCGCGCTTTTCGATTGTTTCAACGACTTTGTCAATGTTGTATGGAATTTCCGGAAGCAGAATGATATCCGCGCCGCCGGCAATACCTGCGTTCAGCGGCAGCCAGCCTACCTTGTGTCCCATGACTTCAATGATGAATACACGGCCATGAGAAGAAGCTGTTGTATGGATTTCATCGATGCAGCGTGTAGCGACATCAACAGCTGTCTGGAAACCAAATGTCATATCTGTTCCCCAGAGGTCATTGTCAATGGTCTTGGGAAGGGTGATGACATTGAGTCCTTCCTGACTCAGCAGGTTCGCTGTCTTATGAGAACCGTTGCCGCCGAGCATGACCAGGCAGTCCAGCTGCAGCTTGTAGTAAGTCTGCTTCATGGCTTCAACTTTGTCGAGTCCTTTCGGATCCGGTTCGTGAATCGTCTTGAACGGAACACGGCTTGTTCCGAGAATTGTACCGCCGATTGTCAGAATATTCGTGAAGTCTTCATCCTTGAGAAGATGGAAATGGCTGTAGATCATTCCCTTGTAGCCGTCTTCAAATCCATAGAACTCAACAGGTTCCTTTGAATTGTTGGTTACTGTCTTATAGACACCGCGCATAGCTGCGTTCAGTGCCTGGCAGTCACCGCCGCTTGTCAGCATTCCGATACGTAACATGTTATTATCCTCCTGTAATGCCAGATTGATTACCTTAAATTAATAATACTTCACACCAAAATGATAAACAAGTTTCAATGCGTAACATGATATGATTATTTACGAGGTTAAAGAGATGAAAAAAGGTGCGATATTTGATATGGACGGCCTCATGTTCGATACCGAAACAGTCTGGCAGAGATGCTGGAGCGAGGTCGCAGATGAAATGAATCTTGAACTCGACCCGCAGTTCCGCAAGGAAATCTGCGGAACCAGCGGCGATTTGATGGCCGGCATCATTGCGAAATACTACCATGTGGAAGACGGACACGCGATTGCCAAAGACGTCAAGACACGCGTACAGAACTACCTGATGGAAGAAGTGATCGAAAAGCCGGGTCTCAGAGAGATTCTGCAGTTCTTCCGTGACAATGGCGTCAGGATCGCGGTAGCCAGTTCCTCAACCCGCGGACAGATTCAGAGAAATCTGGAGAAGACAGGCACAGCCGGATACATCGATGAGATTATCAGCGGCACGGAAATTGCCCACGGCAAACCGGCGCCGGATATCTTTCTCTATGCGGCTGAGATGCTCGGATATGACGCGAAAGATTGCTATGTCTTTGAGGATGCCTACAACGGTGTCAGAGCCGGAGCCGCTTCCGAAGCCGCAACGGTCATGATTCCCGATTCCCAGGAACCGACCGATGAAATGCGTGAACTGGCAGTCGGAATCTATGATTCCCTGACAGACGCGATGAAAGCGATTCAGAAGGGCGAAATCTGAACTGTTTTCTGAAAATTGAATGAGATTAAGCCAAATGTAATATTATCCTGTTTCTGTGCAGACGGATTTTGTGATAATATGCAGGAGGCTTTTCTTATTTGAGGGAGAAAGATATGAAGAAAAACGGATTTTTTCTGACATCTGCCATAAAACTGTTTATCGTCACAATGTGTGCCGAGATGATCTTCAAATGGTGCTGCTTCGGCACGCTGTTTGATCTGTCACTTGTCAGAATCACATTATTCTCACTGGCATTCTCACTGATCGTTGCCAGTGTGTGTTCCTTCCTGCCGCTGAAAGCGGGAAGATTCATCGTCGCATTCATGTACTGGTTCATCAGTCTGTACGCACTGCTGCAGATGGGAATGAAGAACATGATGGGCAACTTCACGTCGCTGCATGCCGGCGAAGGCATGTTCCTGCGTGTTACGGATTACATTATTCCGTTCTTCCAGGCAATGAAGCCGCAGTACTTCCTTGTACTGCTTGCACCGATTGTCATGGCGGTGCTCGGACATTTCCGCAAGACGGAAAAGGAAAACCGCTGGATCATGGTACTGGCTTCACTGGTCGCTGCTTTGATCATCGACGCGGCAGGTCTTTACACAGTCAAGGCGGAAGGTCTGCAGAATGTATATGTATCCACCAAGTTCATTGAGAAATCTCTGAAGGAGATCGGACTGGAACGCTTCCTGATCCGTGACGTGGTTTCCACCGTCAGCGGAAGCGAGACAGGCGAGCTGATCATCGATGATGAACCGGGCGGAAATGAACAGACGGAACCGGCGGAACAGAAGCCGGAAGAAGCCGTTCTGCCGCACAGAACCATCGATGACACCGAATGGACAAATGCCATGAACGCCGAGGAAAACAACAAGATCAAAACCATTGACAGTTATCTGATGAGCAGAAAGATCAGCGATTACAATGAGTGGACCGGCAAGATGGAAGGCATGAACCTGATCTATATCATGGTCGAGGCATTTGATTACATGGCGCTGGATGAACAGCTGACACCGACCCTGTGCGAAATCATGAACACAGGCTGGAACTTCTCTAATCACTATGTTCCGAAGTATTCCTGCACAACTGGTGAATCGGAACTGATCTCTGAAGTATCACTGGTTCCGGAATCCGACGTCTGCACACCGAACCAGTACAAGAAGAATGAATGGTCTGATTCCATCTTCCAGATGTTTGAGAATGAGGGCTATTACACAAGCGCGTATCACAACTGGAAAGACGAGTTCTATGACAGAAGAGAGCTGTATGCAAGCTCCGGATGTGAAGTATATAAGAACTATACCGACCTGCCGTATACAAAGATGCAGGGATGGCCGAGTGACTACCAGATGATGGAACTGACAATTCCGCTGTGGATCAACCAGGATAAGTTCATGACGCTGTATGTCACATCCTCAACGCATTTCCCGTATGACAAGTCATCCGTTCTCGGCGACAGATACCTGAGCCAGATCAACCAGGTTCATCCGGATTATCCGACAAACGTCAAGAGATACCTGTCCAAGGCAATGGAACTGGACAAGGGTATGAGATATCTGATCGATCAGCTGAAGGCTGCCGGCAAGTATGACAACACAGCAATCGTCATGTTCGGCGATCACCATCCTCTGAACACATCACTGTCCACCATCGCCAAGTACGGTTCCCAGTATGTGGACAGAAACCAGGCGCTGAACATTGACAGAGGACCGTTCTTCATCTACTGTCCGTCTGTTCTCGGCACAAAGACTTGGGATAACGTCAACAGCACATTCGATATTCTGCCGACGATCCTGAATCTGTACAACATCAACTATGATCCGCGTATCTATATGGGTACGGATATCTTCGGTGACAAGGAAGTGCTCGTTTACTTCCCGAACGGAAACTGGGTCAGCGAGAAGGGAATCTACTACATCAACAGTTCGAACTTCGTGCCATTTGATGAAAATGCCGCTGTTGAGGAAGGCTATGCGTCTGCCCGCAGCAACGAGGCTCAGAACGCCTTCAATATCTCATCTATGATCTTCCGTTCCAACTACTTCAAGGCACGTACCGGCGTCACCAAGCCGGCATCGGCTCTGCAGGGCGAAAACCCCTATGCAAAGATGGCGGAAGAAACACCTGAAGCTCCGGCGGAACCCACACCGGAAACACCTGCGGAAGGAAGCGGAAACTAAAAAAAGACCTGTGCGTTTTGCACAGGTTTTTGATTATTCGGCGATTGCGGCATCCAGGGCGATCTTCATCATATCGGTGAAGCTCTTCTCACGCTGTTCCGGCGTGGTTTCCTCATGGGATACCAGGCTGTCGGAAATGGTCAGGATGCATGCGGCATTCTTGCCGAGGACACGGGCATTGGAGAAGAGGGCGAAGCTTTCCATCTCGACTGCGACACAGTGCTTCTCATCAACGACAGTGTGGAGATAGTCGCTGGATTCACGGTAGAAGATGTCAGAGCTGTGGATGATGCCTTCATGAACCGGAATGCCGAGGTCTTCCGCTGCTTTGCGGAGCTTTGCATTCAGCGCTTCACTCGGTTTCAGGATATCCTCTTCGCATCCGCACTGATACTTCGCGTATGTGGATTCGGAGTAGGCACCGCTTGCGAGAACGACATCGAATACTTTCAGGTCTTTCACGTAAGCACCAGCGGAACCGACACGGATGATGTTTTCAACATCATAGAATTTGAACAGCTCATAGGAATAGATGCCGATGCTGGGCATGCCCATTCCGGAAGCCATGACGGTGACCGGAACGCCTTTCCATGTTCCGGTATATCCATTGACGCCGCGCACGTTGTTGACAAGAACAGCGTCCTTCAGAAAAGTTTCAGCGATGAATTTCGCGCGGAGGGGATCTCCGGGCATCAGTACTGATTTCGCAATCTGGTTTCTTTCTGCACTATTATGGGGTGTTGGCATGTAAATTACCTTCCTTTACTGCTTTCAGTATAGCTTTTCCTGCACAAATACGCTATTTCTTTTGCATGAGAAAGAAATGGTGGTAAACTGTTATCATTATGAAAAAGATGAAGATATTTGTGGTTAATCCCGGGTCGACTTCGACCAAAGTAGCATACTTTGAAGATGAGAAATGCCTCTTCTCAGATGATGTGTTTCATGATTCTTCAATCCTGAGATCCTTCGCAACATTCAATGATCAGCTTCCCTACAGAATGGAAGTGATCCGTCAGTTCCTGAAGGACAGGAACATTGATCTTACAGGTCTTGACGCAGTCGTCGGCAGAGGCGGTTCCTGCGTCAGCGTGGAAAGCGGCATCTACAAGATCAACGAAAAGCTTCTCGAAGATACGAGAAACGCTGTCAGCGGCACATGGCATTCTTCCATGCTTGGTGTGCAGATGGCAGAAGAAATACAGAAGGAATACGGCGGAGAGATGTACATGCTCGATCCGATCGTCGTCGATGAGTATCAGGATCTCGCCCGTGTGACAGGCGTGAAGGGAATCTACCGCAGAGCGGTATGCCATGCCCTGAACCAGAAGGCAATTGCCCGCAGATACGCGGAAGACACAGGCAGAAAATATGAGGATCTGAATCTGATCGTTGCCCACATTGACGGCGGTGTCACGATCTGCGCGCATCAGAAGGGCAGAATGATCGACGGCAATGACGGAGGCGGCGGTGACGGACCGTTCACACCGACAAGAATGGGAACGATGGCAATCACCGATTTCCTGAACAAGCTCTACGGAAAACCCCGCGAGGAAATCCGTTCCCTCTGTTCACAGAGCGGCGGCTTCTCCTCCTGGTTCGGAACATCCAACAGCAACGAGATCCACAAGATGTATGAGGATGGCGATGTGAAGGCAGTCCTGATCTGGAATGCCTGGAAATACCAGATCACAAAGGCAATCGGCGCAATGGCTGCCGTACTGCACGGAAAGGTGGATCAGATCGTTCTGACCGGCGGACTGATGCGCTTTGACGACGTCAGGGAAACCATCGAGGAAGCCTGCGGCTGGATCGCGCCTGTGACAGTCTATCCCGGCGAAGCGGAGATGGAAGCGATGGCATACGGCGCGCTGCGAGTGCTTCGCAATGAGGAAACCGCAAAGACATATACGGGAGTTCCGGTATGGAACGGATTCTTCCCGGAAGAAGGAATCTGAAAACAGAGAGCTGCAGGTAATACCGCAGCTTTTTCTGTTGTGCTATGATGGGCATATGAGTAAAAATAAACTTTCATTTCTGAGACCGCTTCCGGTCCTGTTCAGATATCAGCTGATTGCCGGTGTGCTGCTGTGGCTGTGCATGATGGCAATCAACACAGCTAATACATGGCTGATGCGTTCCGCCGGCAAGGCGGCAGTCAGCGCCGGAGATTTCCGGTTTCTCTTCACCACCTGGCAGGGGTGGCTGATGATCCTGTTTTTCCTGTCTGTCTTCTTTGTGTATACGGCATTTGACCTCAACGTCATGATCCTTGTTTCGGACAGGGTTCTGAAGGGTGAGAAGCCAGTATGCAGAACAATACTGAAAGAAGCGGTCACAAGAATCGGCAGACTGATGAACCTTGACGGTCTGGCGGTCGTGATCTATATCGGTCTGCTTGCGCCATTGACAGGTGTGGGTGTGACGATTTCTTTGACCAATACGCTGGCTGTGCCGAATTTCATACGCAGCGTCATTGACAGCACACCGCTGTATTCCGTGCTTTACGCAGTGGTTCTGTTCATATTCGCACTAATCGGATTCCTGCATATCTTCACGCTGCACGGCATCGTCCTTGATGATATGACTGTCAGTGACAGCCGGAAACAGTCAGATCAGATCATCCGGGCAAACTGGCGGGATTATCTGAAAAACAACGCGGTATTCACGATCCGTCTCGGACTGATGATCCTTGCGGCAATCGTGATTCTTTCAATGATACCGACAGTTGTTCTGCTCTGGTTCAAGAACCAGCTGGCACAGATCTATCTGTTCCTGTTCCTTTCGATGACGGTATCGCTTTCGGCAGTGCTGGCCAGTCCGCTGTATATTCTGGAAATCACATATCTCTATGACAATTACACGGAAGCTGATTTTGTCATCCGTCAGCACCATAACAGCTGGATCATGGTCGCGCTTCTGCTCGTCGTTGTATCCGCTGCGCTGTTCCCGGTTGCGATGCTGTTTGATACCTTCGCGGATGCACTGTTTCCGCCTGTGATCGAGACAGCTATCATCGCCCACAGAGGCGGCGGTGTTGAAGCACCGGAGAACACGGTAGCTGGATTGAACAAAGCCGTTGAGCTTGGTGCCTGGGGCAGTGAGATCGACATCCAGCGCACAAAGGACGGTAAGTACGTCGTCAACCATGACAGCACCTTTGCCCGCACAGCAGGCGTTGACGCAGCGCCGGAAGAGCTGACGCTGGCTGAGGCAAAGAAGCTTCAGGTGGACGGGGAACCGGTCGCAACACTGGAAGAGATGTGCGATGCCGCAAAAGGAAAGATCATCCTCTTCATTGAGCTCAAGGGAGCCACCGCTGACAGACAGATGGCAGATGATGCCGTCAGAGTCGTACGGGAAAAGCATATGGAGGATGAGGCGGTGCTGATCTCTTTGAAATACGATCTGATCAGCTATGTTGAGGATACCTATCCGGATATCAATACAGGCTATCTGACATTCCTTTCCTACGGCAACGCGGCTGAGCTGCATTGCGATTATATCGGCTTTGAGGAAAGGATCATCTCACAGGAAGCTGTCAACGCCGTCCATAACGCGAAAAAGAAGATGCTTGTATGGACGCCGAACACACCGTCCGGGCAGAAGAAGTATCTGCTTTCCGGAGCGGATGCCATCATCACTGACAAGATCAGCCAGGCAAACAGAATCATTGCCGGACTGGAAGAAAGAAGCATTATCGAACGTATTATCGATAAGCTATTCGAGTGAATAAAAAAACTGTTTCCCGCAGGAAACAGTCATGTTCAGCGTTTGGAACCCTTGGCGCTGGATTCGTTATAAGTTGAAAGCAGGTTGGTATCATAGGAGAAGGTCATTCTTGATCTTCTTCTTTCTCTTTCGAGAGCAATGTTGATCAGCCTGTCCATCAGTTCCGTAAAGGAGACGCCTTTTTCCGTCCAGAGATAGAAGGCGAGGGATCCCGGAATCGTGTTGATTTCATTCACGTAGACGCGCTTTGTTTCCTGGTCCATCATGAAGTCAATGCGGCAGACACCGGAAGCACCGAGTGTTCTGAATGTTTTGACGGCAAGATCCTGGATCATCTTTGTCTGTTCATCGCTGATCGGCGCCGGTACGATACGGGCTGTGGATGCCATGCCGGCACCCTTGGATCCGGAGGACTTGACGCCTTTTGTCTTCGCGCCTTTTCCGCCGCCCTGGTATTTGTCCTGGAATGTCAGCAGCTCATCAGAAGACTGATGGCCAACCTGTTCAAGAACAGACGGTTCACAGTTATATGCGTCGCCAAGCACCGAGCAGTTGATCTCAACCATCGGCTTGACCACTTTTTCCGTGATGACTTTTTCATCATACTGGCGGGCATCCTCAAAGCATTCCAGATATTCCTCATCGTTGTGGGCAATCGCGATGCCGACGGAGGAACCTGTGCGGGCAGGCTTCAGGATGACAGGGTAGATCAGCTTGTGAACTCTGGCAAGGACTTCATCCTTGTGATCATCGATCTCATTGGCGTATACCCAGAACCAGTTGGCCATCGGGATAT
>ONSK01000145.1 GCA_900320455.1 uncultured Erysipelotrichaceae bacterium
GCAAACGTTCCTGCCTGTGCAGGCTGCTGTTTTACGCGGAAAGGCATTGCAATGATCAAACGGATTTATATTGAAATCACCAATATATGCAATCTCAGATGCGCTTTCTGCGTGCCCGGAAACCGCAAAAGAGAAATCATGACTGCAGACCGTTTCCGCATCGCTGCTGAGCAGGCAAAAAAAATAACGGATTATATCTATCTCCATGTCCAGGGAGAACCGATGTCTCATCCGGAGTTTGAAAAGATCATGCAGATCTGCGATGAGTTTCAGATGAAGGTTCAGCTTGTGACCAACGGTTCCTTTCTTGCGAAATACCCTGATCTGACATCTCATACCAGCCTTCGCAAGGTTTCCATTTCCCTGCAGAGTCTGCCCTTTCAGAATATCGATATTGAGACATACATGGACAATGTCATTTCCCTGTGCATGAAGGCTTCTGAACAGGGACATCCTTATGTTGAGCTGCGCTTCTGGCGCATGGACCAGATCAGCCATCCTTCCGAGAAACGAGCTCTGGAAAGAATCCGGGAAACCTTCGGGTGGGAAAAAACCGGCCGCCGCAACAGTATCCTCCTGAGGCCATATGTGTATCTCAGCTATGATAACAGCTTCGAATGGCCGGAAAGCGAGGAGTATCTGAATGTACGAGTCAGAGGATACTGTCACGGTGCCATTGATCAGATTGCAGTCCTGAGCTGCGGAGACGTGACGCCATGCTGTCTGGACTGCAGCGGAAATATCTGTTTCGGCAATCTGTTTGAAGAACAGCTGCCGGATATTCTGCAGAAAGAACGCTATGTCACAATGGTCGAAAACCTGAAGAACCGCGTGATCGTAGAGCCTTTCTGCGTTGCGTGTGATTTTAGAAAGCGATTTAAATAACAGTGAGGAATGTTCCCTGCGCAAGATGCAGATGGAATGCGGAGACGTCAGGATCCGCCTCCCTCCCATCTGGAAAGAAATAGTGTTCGCTGCCGTTGATTTCCTGGTTCTCTTTAACTGCTTCAGGCAGATGATCCTTCATCATCAGGATCGCCTGCTTCAGTGACAGCAGCTTTGAGATCCTGCATTCAATATGTGTGCCGGAAGAAGGAAACAACAAATGGATACGGATCATTTCTGTATCTTTTATTTTGTTTTCAGGAGTATGTGACGTACAGGAATTCTCTTGTTTTTCCATCATAGATCAGACCTCCGTTCTTTTCCGGCAATGTCTGCCCGGTGCACAGCCCAAGAAAAGCATTGACTTCGGCCGCAGGTGTTCTGCTGAGACAGATCTTTCTGTCGGAAACATTCTGCACGCGGTATGAAATCGAGGAGGAATACGAACCGAAGATCCATATCGCTGAGGATGCATCACATCTGCCGCGGATCATCAGAATATCTTCCGAACCATTGATTCCGGCAAACAGTTCCTCACCATTCTGTATCAGGATCAGCGTGTCTTTGATTTCTGTTTCTTCAAGAGGCAATTCAGACAAAATACGCATACCGGCATCTGATGCCGAGCGTACAAGTGCTCTGAGAAAGCCTTCTGTTTCTTCTCTGTCCGGGGATATGACAAGATTGAGAATTCCCTGTCCGCATGCATATACAGGAATATGTTCATTGTTCTCGTAGTCATCGATCATCCCTGCCGGCATTCTGGATTCATGGATATCACCTTCACGAAGCTGGTGCATCGCGGCAGGCCACAATGATTCAAAAGAGGATGTTCCGGCAGCTTCACAGATCAGTCTGACAATGCGGTCTGCCTCATTTTCATCAGGAAGATTCAGCCAGATCTTTTCTGCTGTTTCCGCCTGTTCGTTCAGGATCTGCACGCACATGCCGTCAGGCTCCGGCTCGGCTGTATAGAATGCTCTGCCGCGCTGGATGATATTGTCATACATCAGAACGAATTCTCCCGGCTGTTTCAATTCCGCCGCATCCTTTGTATGCAGGACTTCCAGTGAATCATGTTCTTCCGTGACCTTCATGCAGATCTTGAATCTGGCATTGGACCATATCTGCTCGGTAACGATTCCTCCCGGCCGCTGGGTGGAAAGAATCAGATGAATGCCGAGGCTTCTGCCGATCCTTGCAATCGAGATCAGCTCCTGCAGGAATTCCGGATGATCTTTTTTCAATTCCGCAAATTCATCCGTGATGATCACAAGCTCAGGAAGAATCGGATAATCATCATAGTTCTTCTGGATCATGCGGTAGCGGCGGATATCTCTGACGGACTGTTTTGTTTCAGAACTCATCACAGAAAACAGATGTTCACGGCGTTCGCATTCTTTCCGGAAATACACTGTCACGCGTTTCATTTCACTGGCTTCAAGATTTGTCAGAACGCCTCTCACATGAGGGAGACACTGATCACGCTTCACAAACGCATTCAGAAGCCCTCCGCCCTTGAAATCAATGATGATGAAGCAGAGTTCATCCGGTGAGTAACGGACCGCCAGAGACAGTATGAAGGTAATCAGAAGCTCTGTCTTCCCGCTGCCTGTGGTTCCGGCAACCAATCCGTGCGGTCCGCATCCCCGTTCGCTGAGATCCATCGTGACAGCTCTGCCGGAAGAATCTGTTCCAGGGATTGCGCTGAGTTCTTCAATGACACTCGTCTTCTGCCACTGTGAACGGATTTCATCAGCGGTCTCACAGCTGTGAAAGGATGAGAACCCATATGTCATATTGTTGTTCCCCTCTCTGTTTTCTGCATGCAGAGAGGAGATGATATGCATCATATTGACTTTGGATGAAAGTTCACACTGCAGTGACAGCCGGGTATTCTTCAGATAATCCAGCACTTCGGCAATGCCCTGATTCTCTCTGATGACCTTCATCGGCACAGTCCCTGTAACCTGCAGCTTCATTGTGAACTTATCTTCCGAATGATGCAGAAACACCGTCAGATCAGCTTCATTGCAGTTTATTTGATCATTCAGAAAATACCGTCTGCCGCTCTCATGGAAGAGATTGGGAATCTCATAGAGCCACGGCATCATGTGACTGGTATTTGCATCGGTATGCAGTGATATTGAAAGCACAGATGGATCAAAGAACAGTATGATCTGCAGTAAGATATACAGAATGTAATTCTCACTTCCCGTGATTTCCATACATCCGTATTCTCTGAGATCTGTGAGATACCCTGACATCTTTCCTTTTGAAGCAGCTTCTTTCAGCTGCTTCAGGGCATCATGGATTCTTTCAGAAGATGTATGGGCTTCTTCATCCAGGATCACTGCAGCCTGCGGAAAATCACCGCAGCGGATCAGAATCGTGTCTGTATCACGCTGTCTCTGCAATGTTTCATGTACTGACAGCATGTTGCACAGTCTTCTGTAAGAAGGTCTGAAGCGATCCGTTTCTTTCGCGTTGCTCGCAAGTGTTTCATCAATGGATTGCGAAACGGTTTCAAGATAGGCAAGATACGTTTCTTCTTTCTGTCTGATGCGTTTTCTGTTCCGTTTTCTTTCATATCTGCTTTGGAGCGGATTCCAGATCAGAATGCTCAATGTCATGCATAACGGCATCATCATTGCCGGAATCAGTTCGGAAATGGTTCTGCCGTCCTGATAGCCGCGGAATGCATTCATCACTGCCGCTGCCGTCATAACTATAGACAACGTCAGTGCCGGTCCGGCTGAATAGATCATGGGTCTTGAATCTGTGTCCGGCTCATCATTGTACTGTCGGAGTCTGATGATCACGTCTGTTGGTCTGATCCATCCTGTTCCTCGTTCAAATACCAGAGGATCCCGGATACAGGTCATGCCGTGATACTCCTCAGCTGGAAGATCACAATCATTAAGCTGTTCGTTTACAGCGATCATCTCATCAGAGAGAATGATCCTGATCAGTCCGTACTGCACAATGGATGCCGGTTCCCAGATTTCCGTTTCTGTGATCTGTTTTCCGTTCAGAAAGATATTCTGTCCTGTAATCTGATGGTTCTTTTTGACACAGGCAATGCAATGATCGTTCTCTGTTTCTGAAAGCTGAATACTGTCCTCTGTCTCAAGCAGATACAGGTTATTTCTGAAGGCATATCGTCTGAATGAGGCACAGCCCTCTGTATGCAGAAAGATGCGTACAAAGGCGTGTTTTCCTTCATCAGAGACGATTTCAAAATAATCTCTGTCACGAAGAATACTGCCGTGTTCTGTATGGAGGGACTGCGGCAGACGCATGATCCATGTATCACGGAAACAGCTGATTGTTACCGGTCTTCCAAGAATCGTGATGGTTTCGTGCTGGCTGTGAATGAGATGATCATGCAGGGTCTGATCGGATACTGTCTGCAGGATCATGTTTCATCCTGCGGGACAAGGATACTGCAGTATGCGCAGTGCTTCCCATCACTGGTACAGATGCTGATTTTCGCGCTTCCGGATGTATGTGCTGTGACGTTTCCCTGTGCGTTTACGGAGGCACATGACGAGGATGATGTGTAGCGCAGATCATCTTTTGTATAGCCTTCCGGCAGTGCGCTGATAATCAGCGGTCTGCTTTCTCCGGTTCTTACGATCATGCTGTAAGCGTCAAGACAGATCTTTCCTGCCGTTCTGACTTCTTCAAAGCTGTCGAGCAGGATTCTGTTTCTTCGTGTGCATGCCGCCACTTTATGGCCGTTTTCAAAATGTCCGCAGAGAGATGGAATGATGGTGTTGTTCTTTTCATTCAGAATGCTGAAGGTATGGCTGAGTCCCATTCTTCCGGCAAGCGAAGCGGAGCTGTTGACGCGGATATCCAGAATCCAGTTTGCCTGCATATCGGCACAGACGAGAACGTCCGGATTGCCGTCTGCGAGAATCGATGCGGTTTCAGAGGATACGCTCATCTTCTGTTCGTGTTTTTCATCATTCTCATACAGATGCAGTGTTGTTGTGACGTCGGTATTCGCTCCTGCCGTCACATGCACATCCATCAGGTTCTGCCTGAGCAGATCCAGAGAAACACCGATGCCGGCTGCTGCTCTCATTCCGGCTGAAGCTTCCGCGCCTTCATCGTGTTTGAAACTGCGGATCATTCTTGTCTCTCCGTTTCTGCACTCAAACCCTGCTTCGCTCTCCTGGGTCAGGACGATCTTTGCGGTACCTGATGCGGACAGTTCCAGATCGAGCTTCATATTCGCTGTCAATGCCGGATTTCCGGCAATGGGAATCCGGATCGTGCAAAGCGTGAATGTATCATCAGC
>ONSK01000246.1 GCA_900320455.1 uncultured Erysipelotrichaceae bacterium
GTGGTCAGCAAAACTGATCATGATGAACTTGGGAAAAGCAGTATTAGCCCTGGGAACCCTGCGACTTCAGTCGTTGGGAGCAGTCAGCTGTGAAATATCAGAAAAATTATTTCCCGGGAAACCATTGTATCTGGAAGTCAGATTATGGAACGAGAGAGCCATTCACTGCTATGAAAAGGCAGGCTTTCAGATCACCGGTGAACCGTTTGCGCAGGTCACGGGACTTGGACCGGGCATCTTTGTACGCATGGAAAGGAAATGAATATGGAAATCAGATGGGAAGACGGATATGAAATCCGTATCAGAACAGAAAACGATGAAATTGTTCTTTCCGCCAACAGAGAAGGACTTCTTTCCCTGGCAGAACAGCTGAAGGATCTCGCGGAAGCACCGGCCGGCAGTCATATTCATTATGATGAATACAATTCCCTGGAAGAAGGTTCCTGTTCACTGATCATTGAGCATAAATAAGAAAATGACCAAGAAGTTTTAATTAGCCGTTTATTTAGCCACTGTCATTGATTTACTTGGCCATCAAAATGGCCGGATAAATGACCATATAAGTGACCTGGAGCAGACCGTGTTGAGTTGTCTGCGGGATGATCCTGGAATGACCAATGCGGAATTGATCATAAAGACAGGAAAATCCCAGCGTACGATTACCCGCACTCTGGCTTCACTCAAAGGAAAGGGATTGATCAGCCGTGTCGGCTCCAATAAGACAGGATACTGGCATGTAAAATAGTCCTTTTTGTGTCAGCGAGATGGCTGCAGAAGATCAAAAAGAAAATAGATATAGTATAACTGAGAGAAAAACCGGTTAATTACGTATGTAACTTAACTAATATACGTTAAGCGGTGTTCTGTCGGTATCGAGAAAGAATGATATATGGAAATACTCAGACTGATACAGGCATCAGAAGAATACGCGGAACAGATCGAAGAATACAGAAATGAATTTGAAGATCTGAATGTCACGCATATCAGGGGCAGAATTCCCGGCCTTTCATATCTGGAAGAATATGATGATGTAAGAGACTGGCTTCAATATACCAATGCATTTACAGAAAAAGTCACATGGTATATGACCGTCAGGAAAGCAGATGAAAGAATCATCGGCTTTGTATGCATCAGAAACAAACTTGAATATGACGATGACGATACAGCATTCGCTTCCCATATCGGATATTCCATCCGTCCTTCTGAACAGGGAAAAGGATATGCGAAAGAACAGCTGAAACTGGCATTGGAAAAGGCAGAAGAAGCAGGCATCGAATCAGTCCGTCTTGTCTGCCGCGATACAAATACAGCAAGCAGAAAAACCATTGAAGCATGCGGCGGAAGATACATTGATTCCATCTATGGCGAGGAGTCAGGAGCTACGGTGCTTCGCTATGATATTGACCTGAGGAAAGACAAATGAACAAAGTCATCGATACAATTCTGAACAGACACAGCTACCGGGGTACATACAGACCGGATCCCGTACCGGAGGAAGATCTGAAGATTCTTCTGGAGGCAGGTCTTGCGGCACCTTCCGGCTGTAACAAACAGACAGTTTCTCTGATCGCGGTCAATGATCCGGAATTGTTAAAAAGGATTCATGAAGTGATCACACCGGATGTGGCAGAAACAGCACCTGCCGCAATCATCATCCTGAGTCAGAAGATCATTGCCTACAGAGACCGGTGTTTCGCGGTACAGGACTATTCCGCCGCAATTGAAAACATCCTTCTTGCGGCAGTCTCACTCGGCTATGAGAGCTGCTGGTATGAAGGACATATTACGGATACAGACAGAATCAATGACAAGATGTCAGAGATCCTGCATGTGCCTTCTGAATATGAGATTGTCTGTTTCCTGCCCATCGGTATTGCGGAAAGCACTCCTGTGCCTCCGAAGAAGAAAGCATTTGAAGAGCGGGCATGGTTCAACCGTTTCGGTAACAGGTAATCATTCAATATTCGGCATATGAATTCTAAAACGTGCAGAGGACGCACGTTATTCAAAAGGAATGTAAACAAATACCGAGAACTGCTCTGTATTCTCATCCATGTTCATATTGCCATGATATTTATTTAACAGTGTTTTTACCGTATAGATTCCATATCCGTGGTGTTCATTTTTTCTTGTTCTGATTTCTCCGTTCTCATCCAGAACTTTTCTGTCATGGGAATTGATGATCCTGATCTTCAGAGCTTCTCTGAGGTATTCAATTTCAACGGAAATCCGTTTGCGTATACCGATATGTTCAATGGAATTATCCAGCAGATTGGAAAGCAGAAGATACAGGTCTGCCTGTTCCATCGGTACTTCATCAGCGATATTGAGTGTACAGCTGAAATCAATTCCTTTTCTGACAGCTTCTTCTTTCTTCAGAGTCAGAATGTAATTGATCGTCGGGGACGCTGACTGATACGGAAGAACGGAACTGACGTATTTTTCTTTGAATTTTTCGGTCATTTCCGGATCAATATTGCCTTCTGAGAGAGCACTTATGAAGTGCTTGAGATCATGACGGATCTGATACAGATCCTCTTGGGCACTCAGTGCCTTTTTGTTTGCGTCAAGCTGGCTTTCAAGAATGGATACCTGAAGCTTTTTGTCATCAGCGTCCTTTCTGATCACAGCGATATCAGAGAAAATATCAAACAGCAGGATGATGAGCAGAACAACACATACAGCAGATATTGCGATATCCACACCGCTGTAGATATTCACAAACAGCAGATTGGCAATCGAGACAAACATGATTTCACAGATCACAGTTGCCAGAAACAGCTTTATATATTCATTTTGGGAAAGTGCTGAAAAATCACCATTGAGTTTTCTGGCAGCGAGCCAGAACAGCAATGCTCTGGAAGGCTGTGTAACACACGTGAGAAGAATATAATGATCATTCGCAAGAGAAGCGAAATCAATTGTTCCATAGAACAGTTCACAGAGCAGGATCGTTACTGGAATACTGACCATATATACGATCAATGTCGGAAGAGCTGCCAGAAACAGACCGTTGAACCCTTTATGTTCGGATGTCACATGCAGATAGAGATATGCAAGCAGAATATCCGCAATGAATATGAATGATTCATTGAGCGGCATCAGATTGAATGCAGTTACAGAGGCAAAAGCACACAGGAAATATACAGCTGTACAGATCCATGTGCGTCTGTCATCAGAGTCAGAGAAACTTTTGAGAAACATGGCATACATGGAACTTTCCAGAAGGTTCAGAAATATATCCAGCATGATATCACCTCCACGTATTGTATCTGAGATATGACTGCATCACTTCTCTGCGTCTTTCTCTGACAACGGGAAGCTCCGAACTGTCTTTCAGAACAATGCTCTTGTCTTTGACTGCAGTAATGAACGCACAGTTGACAAGATAGGAAGAAGACGGCTGCAGGAACAGGTTTTCCGGCAGCTCAGAGATGACCTGTTTTAACGTTTTCCGCTCTTTCAGTTCAGAACCATTGGAAAGATGAATATACAGATCTTTGCCTGCGACTTCGAAATAGACGATCCTGTTCCAGTCGATTCCTGTCGTTGCATCTGCATTTTTGTACAGATACCAGTTTTCCTGTGTGCGTACATACTTCTTAATGCAATCGATCAGGTCCGAATGCAGTTTATCCTTACGGACAAAGTAGAATACATTGGTGCCGAATGACTGAAAGACAAGATCATCATGGGATGTGCAGAAGATGATCTTTGCGGCAGGATTCTCACGGCTGATCCTGCCTGCGGCATCAAATCCAGATTTTCCATTCAGATCGATATCCACAATGAACCAGTCACTCTGAAAATCTTTCACAAGATCCGGATCTGTATAGCTGCTTGTCTGAAACAGATATTCAGATTCCAAAGATATTCTTTCCAGTTCATTTGTGATTCTTTTCAGATCATAAGCATCATCATCAATTACAGTTGTACGAATTCTCATCAGTCAGCCCCCGGAAGATAGTTTTTGCTGTGTTTCAATATGAAGCACATCATTGCGTTGAAACATACTGCAAACAGAACAGAGATCCTGCATTGCGAGATCAATGTAAATACTGCACAGGACAGGCTAAGTATGAACCATGTGCTGTTTCTATTGTATCTGATTTCTGAGGCAGACAATGGATTGAGAATGTGCTGAACAGGCGCATTGACCGTAATATAGAAAACAGAAACAACATACAGCAGATACAACAGCACATTGAGCTCCATATCAGTACAAAGAACAAAGCACAGAAAGAACAGTACATAGGAAACAAAACAGTTTCCTTTGTTTTTGCAGTGATACCCGCCGCAATGGATCCTCAGCCAGCTGTAGAAGGCAGTATAGATCAATGTCACTGCAAACTTCTTCAGGAAAAGAGAAATGATCAGAATACACAGTATCTCAGATCCATTCAGAAGAACAACATCCAGTCCATATCGTATCAGTGCCTGTTCTTTCTGGCTGTAACAAGTATGTTCAGACACATGACGCTTTTGCATACATCATTTATAACATTTGTCAACAAATAGTCCAGGATCCTGGAAAAAAACGTTCATTTTCCGGAATATTCCAGAAAAAGGGGGTTTTTCTCCAGAATGATAGAAAAACACAAGACATCAAACTACGATGACGGTGAAGAAAAGGAGGAAAAAAGACAAATGAATTTCTTCACATCATCAGTCTGTGATCTGCTGATCTGGATCGCAGAGCATTCACTTGCGGGTACATCACATGCCGGAAATTACCAGCCGGATGTACGTGCACTCAAACAGCAGCTTCATGACAGTTTCCAAACCGAATATCACAGGGTCCTGTGTGATTGATTTCAGATAATGAAGAAAGGAAGATAAGAATATGTTTATTCCGCTTGAAATCGTATTTTATATCATGATCTTCTACACGGTGTACTGCGTGAGTCTTGCATGCAGGACATATGTTAAAGAAATGAAGAACGGAGGAAAGAAGTGATGAGTGTGGAAAGTGTACTTGCGACAATCTGTTATCTGACGGTCAGGCTTGTTCTGATGTACGGCATGTACTGCATTTGTTCTGCCTGCGGAGCATATCTGGAATCCAGAGGAGTCGCACCGTTCCGTAAGTAATAACTGCAATCATAAAGAATTACGGACAGAATAAGATTCATAGTAAATGTTGAAGAGTAAATATTTAAGAATGTGTTAGAACAACAATAATTATAAGGAAGTCTGAAACCAGTATGTTAAAAAGTCTAGCAGCAGCTATGATAGCGCTCAATATGTATGTGTGTATTTTCCCAATAATCAATGTTAATGCAGACAATGAATATTACTTTGATCTGTTTATTCTGATATGGCAGCTGGGTAACACAATACTATTGATATACCTGGTATATCTGGTGATAAGAGCCTTAAAAAGACTTGGTGATCCAAATCATAAATGAACCAAAGAATGACTGCTCTGAAAATACGGATCAGGTCCATTGTGATGTGTCAGACGATATGGTGATCAGGGAGCCTGATACAACCATAATTGAATCGGTTCATTTCTCAGTCAAACACCTTCAGATACGGATCATTTCTCAGATGCTTCAGAACTTCCTCTTTGAAGACAGATACAGCAGCTTCTCTGCTCTGTCTGTCTTTTTTCTGTTCCAGCATATAGATGGTTCTCTGCGGCGGATCCACGGA
>ONSK01000147.1 GCA_900320455.1 uncultured Erysipelotrichaceae bacterium
CGTAAGGTTTATTCAGCAGCGTTTTCTTCCGCGACCATCTGACGTTCATACGCCTTGTAGAACGGATACCAGATAACTGCGTACAGGGCGAAGAATACGACCCACCAGAGGATACCTCTCTTTTTTTTGTAATACAGATGTATTACACGGTATTACATATTTTGAGCTTTTGTATTACATCTTCAGAGAAGGAATAAAATCAAAAAAGTGGCTTTTTAAGCTAACAATCGAGCGTTGCTCGATTGTTCCCGCCGAGTTTGTAATACGCCTGCGTAATACAAAACTCCTTACCCTGTTTTGCTAATTCAAGATTTATCAAGATCTATGGAAGTCATATAATTTTATCAATTATTTCGTTTCTTACTGTGCAAAACACCTTCTTGACCTTTGTCAGGGGCTAAAAAAACTACGGTCAGGAAGGTAAAGAAGCCATAACCAGACAAAAATAATCCTATTTCTGTTGCTATTTCCAGTCATTGATACGCAAATGATACGCAAAAATCTGCGTATTGAGATGATTTTATAATGACACTGTGTTGTAAATATAACTGACAGAAATAACAAAAAAAGCCCTTAAACAAAGGCTTTTCGAGCTGTCCGGTACTTGTGCTGCAAGTGTCCAGACAAAGAAAAAAAGTGACCTCTGAGGGACTCGAACCCTCGACCCACTGATTAAGAGTCAGTTGCTCTACCAACTGAGCTAAGAAGTCATTTCGTTGTGCTTAATGATTATATGATGTCCACTGATATTTTGCAAGCACTTATTTCACTTTTTTTAAAAAAATTGGAAGGATGTGCATTGCACATCCTTAGTAGTATTCAGAAACTGTTATTTCAGGTTTTCGCCGTTCGTACGAATGACTTCTCTGTACCAGTCAAAGCTGTCTTTTTTATATCTTCTGCATTCTTTGACATCCGTATCGGTTCTGTCAATGAACACAAGTCCGTATCTCTTGGCAAATCCCTGATGCGATGAGAGAACATCCATGAAGCTCCACGGGCAGTAGCCGAAGATGGGATATCCTTCTTCCTTCAGGCGCAGTACCTGGCGGATATGATCTCTGAGATAGTCGATTCTGTATGTATCGTGAATCTTTCCGTCTTCACCGAGTGTTTCACTGACGGCCATGCCATTTTCTGTCACGATCTGCGGCAGACGGTATCTGTCATAGATCTTGCGCATGCCGTTGTACAGGCCAAGCGAATCTGTTCCCATATCCATCCATTCTGTTTTCTGCATATACGGATTCGGCACAATGCGGCAGTCATCTGATGCCCAGAAGAAGGATGTATCGAAATCAAACGGCTTTTCCTCATACTTCGCGCAAGTGCTGAAGTAGTAATTGACGCCGATGAAATCCGGCTTTGAGCCATGGAGGATCTCTGCGTCTTCCGGACATGTTTCCGGCAGGAGGTTTCTCTTCTGCAGCCATGTGTATGCCGCCGGTGAGTATTCGCCATAGACGCTCATATCCAGCATATAGAACTGTTCCATCTCTTCCGCTTCCTGGGCTGCCTGGATATCCTTCGGATCGGATGTTGCGGGATAAACAACCTGGATCGAACATACAGGTCCGATCACTGCTTCAGGATCAATCTCTCTGAGCAGCGCGAATGCTTTGTGCTCCGCAAGGGAAACATGATAGGAAATCTGATAAATCCACTTTGAGCGTTCATACGGATCTTTGACAAACGGCATCGCGAGACCCGGCGCAGCCGTAGCGATGAACTGTTCATTGACAGTGACCCACTTTTTCACTCTGCCTTTGAAATGTCTGAAACATACTTCTGCGTATTTCTCATACGCATCGACCATCTTTCTGCTCTTCCAGCCGCCGAAGGCATCCACAAGTGCCTGCGGGCACTCAAAGTGATACAGCGTCACCAGCGGTTCAATTCCCTTTTCCAGAAGATAATCAATCAGATCATCATAGAACTGCAGTCCTTTTTCGTTGGGGACCAGTGTTTCATCCGGCATGATACGGCTCCAGGAGAAGCCCATGCGGTATGTGTTCAGTCCCAGTTCCGCCATAAGATCCACGTCTTCTTTCCAGTGATGATAGTGATCGCAGGCAACCTTTGTATCGGCGATGCCTTCCGGAACAGGTCTGACGTCTGTTGTCGCAAGTCCCTTGCCGTCAATGTTGTAAGCACCTTCGATCTGGAATGCGCTGGTGGAGGCGCCCCAGAGGAAGTTATCACAGAGGCTGTTCATCACAGCCACTCCTGCGGAAGGTCTTTGAATGAGGCGAGTTCGATATTGTTTTCTTTCACCCAGTTCTTTACTGCATCGCTTGTCATGCACTCAAGGTCCATCGGGCGGCAGAGGGTAAAGCTTGTCAGCTTGAACAGATCCGCATCCGCATAGCCGCAGTGGGAGACAATATATCCGTATTCTTTATCCAGAATCTCTCCTTTGTCTTCGGTGATATAGGCAATCGGGTTTTCCTTCAGCTGTTCTTCCGGGCCGCCCCACATGTACCATCCCATGCCTGCTTCTTTGACTTCCGGTCTGTCCATGAAGGCAACGGAGCAGAGAATGCCGTATTCCTTTGCCAGTGTTCTTGTGACTTCATCGGTCGTCTTTGTGCCGTAGGCATGGTTGTGAATGTAATCCGGCTTATGGCCTACCAGTTCGATATATCTTTCAATCTGTGCCTTGAATTCGGCATACAGTTCATCTCTGTGTTCTGCCAGATGATCATGATCGTTCTCATCTGTATCCAGAGCTCTGTTTTCTCTGGATCCCAGGAACGTTCCATCCTCGTGCGTCAGTGTCGGGAGTTTCTCATGTCCGAGAATGGAAGGTCCTGTGGAAGCGTTCAGATCAATACCGAAGGCAATCTGATCGAGATACGGTCTGATCCACTCAACGCATTCCTCAATCCAGGGCATGTTGGCAAACATGCCTGTATTTCTGACAACGCCGTTTTTAATACCGTGAATGCAGCCGAGGGATACTGCTCTTGTAATACCGTAATCGTCACTCTGTACAAGTAATTTCATGTGTTTATTCTCCTTCTATGTTAAAAGCAAAGAGGAGGAAGGTTTCCCCTCCTCCTCCGTCAACTGATTGATTAAGCGATTTCCTTTTCCTTTTCAAGCATCTGCCTGTCATATGCCTTGACGAACGGCACATATGCAATAACGATCAGAGCGAACAGTACGCAGCCCCAGATCAGACCGCCGACACCGTAGTTCATCATGTTTCCAACGAAGAACGGGAGGTTTGCGGCATTGGAACCGGCTGTTCCGTTTGCGTAACCGAGCAGACCGATCAGTTTCAGGAGATATGTTCCCCAGACAGAAATTGTCGGAGCGATAATGACCCACGGAATGAAGAAGATCGGGTTCAGGATCATCGGCATACCGAAGTATGCAGGCTCATCAACACCGAACAGCGCCGGCAGGAAGCTGAGTCTTGTGATGGACTTGTTGGACTCGGACTTGCAGAAGATCAGAGCAGCAACAAGCATCGGAATGGAACCTGTACCGAAGCTCAGAGCATCACCGATGAATGCGTTCGGCAGAGGCTGGCCAGCCTGGTAAGCTGTCATGTTTTCCATCTGCAGCTGCATGAAGAGCATCATGATGATCGGTCCGGCTGTCATACCGCCGTGGATACCGCAGAACCAGAGGCCATACAGGAAGATCATCAGTACCCAGTAGCCGAATACGTTGGAACCAAGAGCCTTCAGCGGTGTGGATACGATCGTGTAGATCAGCTGGTGGAAGGAACCGAGATCAGTACCGGCAAAGACTTTGCCGAGGACTGCGAAGAGAATCATTGCGATCGCGCCCGGAATGATGGATGTGAACTGTGCGGATACCATCGGAGGAACCTGTTCAGGCAGCTTGATTACGATGTTGTACTTTGTGCAGAACATGAAGACTGCGCCTGTTACGAAGGCAACGATGATTGCTGTGAACAGACCTGAGGAACCAAGCCAGTTCAGCGGCAGAGTGGAAGCACCATACGGATCTTCCGGAACAATGTACGGTGTAACGATCATGAAGCATACCAGAGAAACCAGACCGACTGCGATGTCAGACTTTGCGCACTTGAATGTTCTTGCGAACTGCAGACCGACAAGGAAGGCAACATAGACACCGAACATGCCGATTGTCCACTGATAAATGACTGAAAGAATGGACTTGATTCCTGTGGAAGCGATGAATGCCTGATAGGCATCAATTCCAAGGCCGTTGAACAGAGCCGCGAAGCCGCCGAGCATTGTGACCGGCATCAGCATCATGAAGGAACTCTGAATGATATTAAGAATTTTGTTCTGTGCGAATTTACTGGAAATTGTAATCAGTTTATCCATGAACTTTTCCATTTTCACTATCTCCTTTTTTGTTTCCGGTGCAGGCTGATCGGGCACGCACCATGTTTTGTGAAAGCGCTTTTATCACACACTCATAATATAATCATTGTTAAACCGTGTGTCAATATCATTTTTTTATTTTTGAAACACATTTTATTTTTAGGAGATCAGATACCTGTTATAATGAATACAGAAAGCAGAGACACAATATGAATATTTTCGAGTTAATGGATTCAAAAGTCAGCTCTTTTTCCAAAACAGATAAAGCAATTTATGAACAGATCAAGAAATTCCCCGAGGAATTTGCGAACAGCAGTCTGAACGTCCTGTGTGACAGCGGTTCCTTCACCAAATCCGCAATGACGCGTTTTGCCCAGAAGCTGGGATTTGCCGGATATACAGAGTTTCAGTATCAGTTCCAGCAGGATATCAGTGCCCATAAGGCAAGCGATCAGAAAACCAGTTCCGCTGAAATCTACGGCAGGATCCTCCGCCAGGTTTCTGAAACAGCCGACCATGATGTCATCTCTGATCTGATTCAGGATATGAAAAAAGCACGGCGTCTGTTTATTATCGGAACCAATCTGTCGCATCTTCCTGCCGAGGAAATGATGATTGCACTGTCTTTCCATTCAGATATCAACGCACAGATCCCGCGTTCCGATATGATGCCATATCAGTATCGTGACGACGACATGATTCTCATGTACTCCGCGTCAACCGGAAGCAGCCATCAGTCACTGATGCAGGCACTGCGCAGGGAAGGACAGGGAAAGCCGAATATGGTCCTGATCACAACAAACGCCAAGCATCCCCTCCGCCACAACTTCAGAAGAGTGATCGTGCTTCCGACAGCGACCATGAGCGATTCCATGTCCAACACGCCTCTTTCTGATATGTTCGCCTTCATGATGTTCAACGATCTGGTAGCTGAACAGCTTCAGCTGAAAAAAAACAATTGAAAAAGGCAGACGCAATTGTCTGTCTTTTCTTTCGCATGCCTGAAAAAACCGGTAAGGGAGGATTCGGCTTTTCCGGCATACACAGATCGAATGGATGGCCGGGATCAGCTGCGTGCAGATGTACCGGTCACAAGAGTGCAGAATCCTTCTGAAATCACTTTATAGAGTTCTTCCGGGGAGAGTTCGTCGGCATTCACTGCCGGCCAGATCAGTTCTTCAACATTCGGTTTCATACATACCCTTCTTTCCCGTACATCCTGCAGGCTGTCCGTACTTTTATGATAGGTATGAACGGTTTGTTAAGGGGCTGTAACGAGTAAGAAGATTTTCTGAAAAATCTGTTCTTACCAGAGGTTATAGCCTCTTTTTTCGTTCCAATAAATAAAAA
>ONSK01000187.1 GCA_900320455.1 uncultured Erysipelotrichaceae bacterium
CGACTGGGGCTGGCAGATTGATCCGGACGGACTCGAATACACACTCGAATTCCTGGCTGACAGATATCCGGGCGTTCCTCTGATGGTTGTTGAGAACGGCTTCGGCGCATTCGACAAGGTCGAGGAAGACCGCTCCATCCACGATCCGTACCGCATCAGCTACTTCAAGTCTCATATCGAGTCCATGAAGAAGGCATGCGAAGCAGGCGTACCGCTGATCGGCTACACAACATGGGGACCGATTGACCTCGTTTCCGCAGGAACAGGCCAGTACGCAAAGAGATACGGCTTCATCTATGTCGACAGACATGATGACGGAACAGGCGACTTCTCCAGATCCAGAAAAGATTCCTTCTTCTGGTACAAGAAGTGCTGCGAAAGCAACGGCGAAGTACTCGAATAAGCTGAACAGAAAGCAGGATGTAATTCCTGCTTTTTCTGTATGCAATGAATTTGCAAGGCTGATGGATACTTTTGAAAAAAACAAGTATAATAAAGCTATCGCGGACTTACGCGAAGGGAGAAAAGAAAAATGAAGAATATCAGTAAGGTTTTACTGGCATCCGCAATGCTGCTGGGTATTGCCGGATGCTCAGGCAACGGCGGAAGCAGCTCTGCTGAAGATCCGACAAAGAAATCCGAAGGCGTCATGACATATGCGGAATTCGATGCAGCCAAAGTTGATGAAGAGGTTACAATCGAAACATATGTTCAGGCAAAGCAGTCCTGGTGGGATGGAAAGGCAAATCTCTACACACAGGATGGCGACGGCGGCTACTTCATCTATGAAATGGCAATGACAGAAGATGAATTCAACAAGCTGACAAAGGGCACAAAGATCAAGGTTACAGGCTTCAAGGCTGAATGGGCCGGTGAAGTCGAAGTCACAGAAGGCAAGTTCGAAATTGAAGAAGGTTCATGGACAGCAACACCTGAAGATGTCACAGCTCTGCTCGGCACAGATGACATGATCAAGAAGATGAACAAGCTTGTTTCCTTCAAGGACATGACAGTCGAAAAAGCTTACACATACAAGTGGGACGGCTCCGGTTCTGAAGGCGATGACCTGTACTTCGATGTTTCCAGCAACGGCAAGACATACACATTCACAGTTGAATCTTATCTCTGCGACAAGGATTCTGATGTATACAAGGCAGTCAAGGAACTCAAGGAAGGCGACAAAGTCGACATGGAAGGCTTCGCTTACTGGTACGAGGGACTGAACCCGCACATCACTTCCGTCACAAAGAAGTAATTGAATGACAGACAGACCGGATCATCCGGTCTGCTTTTTTTGTTTCATTAAGCATCTGTTCATGTATAATAACTACTGTATGGCAAACAACAGAACTAAGGACTATTTTTCTTTTGAATCAATCCGTGACACAAACGGAAATATCATCTGTTACCACGTTACAATGATCGGCACGATTGAGGCTGACGGTGTCGCCCGCATGCGTACGGATCTCGGCACGAATGCGGATCAGAAGATGGCATTCGGCAGAATCACGATCCGCGGTCTGGACCGCAAGATCAGGCTTCTCACATCGGAGACAGGAAGCCGGATCTGGTATCATTCCTACAGTGAAACAGATGGTTACGCAACAGACATCATTTCCTATACCGCGAAAGACTGGCGGGCAGATGAAGCGTATGCGTTCAACGAAGGCGACAGAGTGCTTGTGGAGGGAAGGGCATATATCCGCTCTGCTTCAGCTGAAGACGGACGTCTGCCGGAACTCAGCGTCACAGCGACAGGACTGTTCCAGCTTGGCAGAAAACGTTTTGTATCAATGAATTCCTCACTGATACCACAGAAGTGATTCTTTCAACGGACTGCGGTCCGTTTTTTTACGCCGGCGGCTGAAAGCAGTGAGGAAACACGATATAATAGCAGGGATGACAGGAACAGAATACGAGGCATGGTGCGCTGAACAGCTGAGACAGCTCGGCTACCGGAAAATCAGGCTGACAAAGACAACCGGAGACCAGGGAATTGATATCCTGGCAAAAAAAGACGGAATCTCCTGGTGCTTCCAGTGCAAATACTACAGCCAGCCGGTAGGCAATTTCGCTGTTCAGGAAGCCTATGCCGGGATGTCATACTACGGCTGTGAAAAAGCGGCAGTGCTGACAAACGCTTCCTTTACACCGGCCGCCCTGGAACTTGCCGGACAGACCGGCATTGAACTCTGGGATCATTTTTCTCCGCCGGAAACATACAGCTTTTTCTTCCTGATCAGAATTCTCGCTGTGATCGTGATCCTGCTTTCCGGCTATCTCACATATGAATCATGCATCGAGAGCAGTGATGCGGGAAGCGCCTTCGGCGGCATCGGTGTCATTGCCGGCATCCTGGCAGGAATCTCGAATGGCGGGTATGGACGGACGTGCGCATCGGTGATCTTTCTTTCGATAACAGCCGCCTCAGCCTTATCGCTGAAATCTCTTCCATGGCGGATCCTGCAGATGATCGCACTGTTATGCGCGATCCTGGAAATGATCCGCTGGACAGCACAGAAAAAACAGAGAATCTTCACCAGTCTGAAACAGGAAAAAACAGAACTGAAGGAGAGGATCGCGGAAGGTCTGAATGCCTACGGCAAACGCGCTGCAGAACTGCTTTCAGAAGATCTTCAGACGGAAATCACACTGCAGAAATGCCGGCGGAAAAAAGACGGCAGCTGCGAATTCACATTCCGCGCGTCTTCTTCCGTAGTACAGCTGCTGAAGGAAGAATCATTGAAACTGAATAAAAACGGCAGGCAGTTTGAACTGTCTGCGGATACAGATAAAATATTCCGTCTGTGTGTGCAGGGGACGGAAACAGAAAGGAAAAACAGATGAAATACGATGTAATCATTATCGGGGCAGGACCCGGCGGCATCTTCTCGGCTTACGAGCTGATGAAGAAATGTCCGGACGCAAAAGTCGCTGTATTTGAATCGGGACATGCGCTGGAAAACAGAAAATGCCCGATTGACGGAAAGAAGATCAAGACATGCATCCGCTGTGAATCATGCGCGATCATGAACGGCTTCGGCGGCGCCGGTGCGTTCTCCGACGGCAAATACAACATCACAAATGATTTCGGCGGCACGCTGTACGAATACATCGGCAGAGAAAAGGCGATGGAGCTGATGCACTATGTTGATGACATCAATGTCTCCCATGGCGGAAAAGACACAAAGATGTATTCCACAGCCGGCTCCGAATTCAAGAAGATCTGCATTCAGAACAAGCTGAAACTGCTCAACGCCTCTGTCAGACACCTTGGAACGGATATCAACTACATCGTGCTTACGCACCTGTATGAGCAATTGAAGGATCGCGTCGATTTCTTCTTCGACACGCGCGTGGATGGCATCGAGATCGTCGACGGCGGGTATCGCGTGCGCTGCGGCGATCGCTACGCCGAATGCAGGGACTGTGTCGTCTCCGTCGGACGCAGCGGCAGCAAGTGGATGGAGCGCGTGTGCGGCGAGCTGGGCATCGGCACGAAGTCCAACCGCGTCGATCTGGGCGTGCGCGTGGAGCTGCCGGCGGTGATCTTTTCACACATCACCGACGAGCTGTACGAGAGCAAGATCGTCTACCGCACCGAAAAATACGAGGACAATGTGCGCACGTTCTGCATGAACCCGCGCGGCATCGTGGTCAACGAGAACACGAACGGCATCGTGACCGTGAACGGCCACAGCTTCGAGGACGAGGGCCGAAAGACCGACAACACCAACTTCGCGCTGTTGGTGTC
>ONSK01000132.1 GCA_900320455.1 uncultured Erysipelotrichaceae bacterium
TACCCTGTGGACACTAAACACAGGGAAGAAAGGAAAAGGTATATACAAACTGCTCAGTCAGGTGAGCAATTCATATATACCAGGAGATCATTATGGCAGAAGATGTAAGAAAAGCAATTGATACTTCAGGAATGAAAGAATTTGAGAGACAGTACAGCGCTCCCCATTGTGTGGTGCTGGACAGTGAATACTGTTCCATGGGACGCATGATTGCCGTCAGAGCATGCAAAATCAGCGGATACAGATACTGGGATGCCGTACAGCTTCTGGAACTTGTTCCGGAATGCGGCGTTACCACGGATGATGTAGACGGCTTCGAGAAGAGACTGCGTGCCGGCATCATTCCGAAAGAGGAACTTAAAAATGATAAAGAATACGTTCGAATCAGTGCCGCTTTTGACAAGGCAATCGATATCGCGCTTTCAAAAGGACCGTGTCTCATTCATGACCGCGCAACCAAGGAGATGGTGCTGGCAAAAGGATATACCTGTCTTTCAGCTCTGACATATGCGTCTGATATCCCTGCCAAAATCGTCAGGGCAAGAATTTCACCGCTGTACGCGGATATCACGGATGATGAGACGGTTATCCAGAAAATCAAAGAAGAGGATCTGATCCGTTTCAACTACCACGCTGCCCACAGTGATACCGTCTGGGGAGAGAAGGGAACATACGATCTGATGATCAACACCGACATGTTCATCAGAGACTACTCTGCCGTGCTTCTTGCGGCGGCAATGAAAACCGAATAATACATAAGGAGATCTGTGACATGCAGATCTTTTTCTTTGGTATACTGTTGTGGCGAGGAAAACCATATGGCTGAATATACAAAGTGGGTTGCCTGCTGGGGCAACGCCACATCAATCAGAGAACAGACAGAACTGCGCTATACAAAAGACATCACGCTGCGCTATCCGGTGCGCATGTGCTTCGGCGGAGACAGACTTCGCTTTCATTTCTCCAATCTCACAGGAACGGAACCGGTAAGCTTTCAGGCATCCTGCGCATACTGCATCAGCGATCATCTGATCAATGAAGAATCTTCAAAACCGATTACTGTTAACGGCAGTGATCTGATCACAATCGATCCGGGACAGGAAACGGTCAGTGATGAGATGGAATATGATGTCACAGCCGGTACGGAAATCTGTGTATCCATGTATCTCGGTGACTTTACCCAGATGAATGCCGGTGTTCTGATTACGGGACCCATGACAAGAGGATACTACTCCTATGGAAACCAGATGGAAGAGAAAGAGCTTCCGCTGGATCTCACAAGGCATACAAACTGGATCTATTTCCTGAATACGGTGGATATCCGCACGGAAGAAAAGAATCATGCCCTGGTGTGCTTCGGAGATTCCATCACTGCCCAGGACTGGCCGGATGATCTGATGATCCGCGCCTGGGACAATGGCTTCCATGATGTTTCCATCATCCGCCGCGCTGTCAGCGGAACCCGTATTCTCCGTGAATATTCCTGCATCACATATGCCGCCTACGGCATCAAGGGAGAAACAAGATTCCCCCAGGAGATGAACGTTGCCGGATGCGATACAGTGCTGATCCAGCACGGCATCAACGACATCATTCATCCTGTCGGAACAGATGTGAACCCGTGGCGTCCCTGGTCTGATCTGCCGACGGCTGAACAGATGGCAGAAGGCTATACGAAATACTATATTGAATACGCAAGAAAACTCGGACTGAAGGTATACGGCGGCACGCTGATCCCGATCAAGGGATGGCGCACCTATGAACCGTTCCGTGAAGATCTGAAAAACGAATTCAATGACTGGCTCAGAACAACAGATCTGCTGGATGGCTGCGTTGATTTCGATAAGGCAGTCAGAGACCCCAAAGATCCAGCCGCGTTCCTGAAAGAATATGACAGCGGCGATCATCTCCATCCGTCAAAGAAGGGCTATCAGGCAATGGCGGATGCCGTGCCGGAAGAGCTGCTGAGGTGATTCCATGATCGGAACAGATATCGTATACCTGCTGCGGATCAAAACAGATACGCCGCTGGAACGCCATCTTCTGACAGAAGAGGAAATGAAAGAATACCAGACACGTACAACCGAAAGAAGGAAGATCGAATACCTCGGCGGCCGCTTCGCCGCAAAGGAAGCCATCTTCAAGGCAACCCAGGACACAGACTGGGTGAAATATTCCATCCTGGACAGTGAGAATGGAAAGCCGTATGTCAAAGATCATCCGGAAATCGAAGTCACCATTTCCCATGACGGAGACTATGCCATTGCCTTCGCAATGGTGAGGGAGGGCATATGACACCGCGTGAGTTTCTGGAAATCCTTCATACAGCGGAGAAGCTGAAAGATACACCGCGTCACTGCACGACTTCCAAGGGCAGAACGGAGAGCGTTGCCGAGCACAGCTGGCGCATCACCCTGATGGCATTCCTTCTGCAGGATGAATATCCTGATCTGGATATGAACAAAGTCATACAGATGTGCATCATTCATGATCTCGGTGAATGCTTCACCGGAGATATTCCCGTCTTCAAAAAGACAGAAGCTGACAGAAACAGAGAAGAGGAACTGCTCTCTGCATGGGTAAAACAGCTGCCGGAAGGCACTTCCAAGAGAATGCAGTCTCTGTATGAAGAAATGGAAGCCCTCGAAACAAGGGAGGCAAAACTGTACAAGGCGCTCGACATGCTGGAAGCTCTGATCCAGCACAACGAATCACCGCTTTCCACCTGGGAAGATCATGAATACGAACTGCAGAAGGTATACGGGCATGATGCGGTATCTCATGATTCATGGCTGAAGGAACTGCGTCAGGCAGTGCTGGAAGACACTCTGCAGAAAATCGAAGCCGGAAAATGAGGAACTGCCGCAATGGCAGTTTTCTTCTTCGCTTGTGAAAATTAAGATATAGTCAAAATGACTATACACAATAAAAAATATATGCTATAACTTCCTTGGAAAAAGGAGGCATGCATGATGAACGACTTCCTCAAAAGAAAAGATGTAGAACTTTCCGCCCGCAGATACGGGATCGACGCGATGAGCGCAATGGCGCAGGGACTGTATGCGTCACTGCTGATCGGAACGATTATTGATACGCTGGGAACCCAGCTCGGCATTCAGATCTTATGTGATGCCGGATCATTCGCGAAGAGTGTTGCCGGACCGGCAATGGCTGCCTCCATCGGCTATGCTCTGCACGCACCGCAGCTTGTTCTGTTTTCTCTGATCGCTGTCGGAGCAGCCGCCAACAGCCTCGGCGGAGCAGGCGGACCGCTTGCGGTATACGTGATTGCCATCATTGCCTGCGAGTGCGGCAAGCTTGTCTCCAAGGAAACAAAGGTGGATATTCTCGTGACACCGGCAGTGACGATCCTGGTCGGAGTTCTGCTCAGTGCGGTATTTGCGCCGTATATCGGAAAGGCCGCAAGTTCTGTCGGCACTCTGATCATGTGGGCAACAGAACTGCAGCCGTTCTTTATGGGAATCATCGTTTCCGTGCTTGTCGGCATCGCTCTGACACTGCCGATTTCCTCCGCCGCGATCTGTGCCGCGCTTGGCCTGACAGGTCTTGCGGGAGGTGCCGCGGTTGCCGGATGCTGCGCGCAGATGATCGGCTTTGCGGTGATGAGCTGGAAGGAGAACGGCATCGGCGGACTTGTGTCACAGGGTCTTGGCACAAGCATGCTTCAGATGCCCAATATCATTAAGAATCCGAGAACTTGGATTCCACCCATCGTTGCCAGTGCAATTACAGGACCGCTTGCGACATGTGTCTTCCGTATGGCAAACAACGGACCGGCAGTTGCTTCCGGCATGGGCACATGCGGACTGGTCGGACAGATCGGCGTATATACCGGATGGATCAATGATATCGCCGCCGGTACAAAAAGCGCAGTCACAGTGATGGACTGGACCGGTATGATCCTGATCTGCTTTGTGCTGCCGGCTGTCATTTCCTGGGCAGTATGCGAAATGGAAAGAAAAGCAGGCTGGATCAGCGACGGTGATCTGAAGCTGTAGACAAAGGATTCATTAGACAGAAAAAAAGACAGACTGTACCATAGAATCAGTAGAAAGCACAGTCTGTTTTCTTTCTGAAAGGGGAGGGTCAATATGAAAATCAAAGGAAGACATCTTCTGGTTCTGATCGGCATGTGCGGTATGCTCGGGGCATCCGTCGGTCTTGGCACAAACGTCGCCGGTCTGTTCTTTTCACCGGTGGCGGAAGACTTCGGAATCATGAAGGGAAGTGTCTCACTGACACTGACGGTATCCAATCTCGTCTTCGCGTTCAGCGGACTGCTTGCGGCGAAGATCCTCAATGAGAATTCATTCAAGCCGATTCTTGTCATCGGAACAGCTCTGATGGCAGGCAGCACGGCGCTGATGGCAATGGCATCGAACGTGATGATGCTTTATGTCCTCAATGCCGTTAAAGGCTTTGCCGGAGGTATGCTCGGCTTTGTTCTTGCGACAACCGTCATCAACCACTGGTTCTATGATTTCAACGGTCTTGCGACAAGTATCGCGATGGGAACCTCAGGCCTTGTCGGCGCACTTTTCTCGCCGATCATCTCATCGTTTATTCAGAGCAGCGGATGGCGTACAGGCTATCTGATGACAGGCGCTATGATGGCTGTGCTGTGTCTGCCGGCGATTCTCTTTGTGCCGTGCATCAATCCGCGCTCCAAAGGTCTGTCGTCTCTCGGCAGTCCAATCATTAAAGAAGTGAGTGAAGGCGGTGAAAAAGCAGCGGTGCAGGCAGAGAAACCGGATGGCTTCATCATGATGCTGGTAATGCTGTTCGCGGTTGTAGCCGGCGCATCCACCGCGCTGCCTCAGCACTTTCCCGGTCTTGCGGAATCCTACGCGCTTGTTCCGGCAGTCGGCGCATCCATGCTGTCGGTATGCATGATTACAAATACGGCTTCCAAAGTCGTCATGGGCGTTTTGATCGACAGAATCGGCGCGAAACTGTCATCGCTGCTGTATGTCGGCTGTGTCTTCGCGGCAGTGATCCTGTTCCTGGTTCTCAGGGTTTCCGGTGTCATGGTTGTTTCGGCCGGCATGTTCGGACTTTCGTACGCGCTTGGAACAGTCGCGATCGCGATGCTGACAAAGGAACTGTTCGGGCTTGAAAACTACGGTGCCGTATATCCGAAGGTTTCACTTGTATGCACAGTCGCCAATGCTCTGCTTTCTTCCGTGGTCGGCTATCTGTATGATTTCACCGGCGGCTACACAGTGACGCTGATTCTCTACGCTGTGCTGCTTGGCTGCGCGTTTGCGGCAGTCATCATCGCTTACGGAAGAAAAAAAGCATAATGAAACAAAATCCAAAACTTTTCAGAAAAAACTTTTGAAAACGGTTGCCATGCTGTCGAATCAGTCCTAAAATTTCTAGTAATGAAATAACAGAGAGGGTTACTGAAATGCTTGATATCAAGATTACAAAAACGACTGCACCCAAGGCCAAGCCGGCTGATGAATCCAAACTCGGTTTCGGAAAGATCTTTTCAGACCATATGTTTGTCATGGAATATGACAAAGGCCAGGGATGGCATGATCCGCGCATTGAACCGTATCATCCGTTTGAACTTTCACCCGCAAGCTCCGTTCTGCACTATGCCCAGGAAGTATTTGAAGGCATGAAGGCATACCGCAGCACTGACGGAAAGATCCTGATGTTCCGTCCTGACTGCAATGCGAAGAGATTCAATGACTCCTGCGACAGACTCTGCATCCCGACAATTCCCGAAGAGGATTTCATTCAGGCATGCAAGGCACTTGTTGAACTGGAAAAGGACTGGGTCCCGCATTCAAAGGACACATCCCTGTATATCCGTCCGTTCGTGTTCGCGGCTGACGACGGTCTCGGCGTGCACGCGGCGCATCATTATATTTTCTGCATCATCGTCGCTCCTTCAGGAGCTTACTATGCCGAAGGTCTGGCACCGGTCAAGATTTACGTTGAGGATGAATACATCCGTACGGCGCCGGGTCTTACAGGTTTCGCGAAGTGCGGCGGCAACTACGCTGCTTCCATCAAATCCGGTGAACTGGCACAGCAGATGGGCTATTCACAGGTACTCTGGCTTGACGGTATCGAGCACAAGTATGTCGAGGAAGTCGGCGCGATGAATATCTTCTTCAAGATCGACGGCAAGATCTACACAGCTGCCTGCACAGGCACTGTTCTGCCGGGTGTCACAAGACGCAGCGTCATCGAGCTGTGCAGGGACATGGGCTATGAAGTCATCGAAGGAAAGATCGCTGTGGAAGACATCGGCAAAGCCGGTGAAGAAGGAAGACTGGAAGAAGTCTTCGGCACAGGTACAGCCGCAGTCATTTCCCCGGTCGGCCAGCTGCGCTACAAGGGCAAGGAACTGGTCATCGGCGACGGCTCCATTGGTGAGCTCTCCCAGAAGCTGTATGACACACTGACAGACATCCAGTGGGGACGCATTCCCGATACAAAGGGATGGGTCGTCACCGTCTGCGAAGCATAAGAAACCAAATGAAAAGGATATCCGCGATTGGATATCCTTTTTTCAGAGCATCTTCAGAACATCATCGACTTTCGGCATGTCCATGATATCCGCGGCATAGTGCGCATAGCAGACTGTGCCGTTTTCTTCGACGATAAACATCGCCGGCAGCTGCAGCTCATTGCCTTCATAATCGCCGTGCGCAAATCCGGCAGCTCTTGCGGCAGCGCCTTTTGCCTTCAGGTCATCGCCTCTGTTGCCGAGCAGTTCTTCCCCGGACTGCGCTGCTTCAATGCAGAGCATGTCATAGATCTTCTGGTCATTGTCACAGATGATTTCAAACGGCAGTTCCGTATTTGTATTCTTCAGATCGTTGATGACGTGTTCCCTGTCACTCTGCATGACCACGAACACCTGCGCGTTTTTATCGATGAATTCCTGATAGCGTGAAGCGATGAGATGCACGTCATAGCGGCATACTGTGCAGCCGATATAGCGGAGCACCCAGAAGACTGTTTTCCCCTTGAGAACATCAGAGCTGTTCAGCTGATCACGTTTGTGCGTATTGAATGTGAAAGAAGGAAATTGATCACCCTGCGTTAACTTTTTCATTTTCTGTCTCCTTATGGCAAAATAATAGGAGAAAAGAGAACAGGAGTATATGAATATGCCTGAGATCAAAGTATACAGATCCGAATACAACGGAAAA